>CANRVH010000004.1 GCA_947643225.1 uncultured Clostridia bacterium | reverse complement strand
CAATTAATATTTTTTTCGACTTATTTTTGTCTCACATCATTGACAACTACACAAGTTCAAAACTTTTTCTGACATTTTTTTAATACTTAACAAAAAAAATCCAACTTCAATTAATCAGACTTTTTAATACTTATTATTTGAAGTAGGAGTATTTCTTATCACTATGATAAAAAATTATTTTTCTATAACCTCTTCATATACCTTTTTTAATTTTTCTCCCACCATCTTAATATCTCTTTCTTTGGCAACTTCATATGATTGATTAGCAACTGATGGTAAGTCCTGATTTAAAATTTTCTTAATCTTCGACTCAAACTGATCTATATTTTTTGCTTTATAGACATTTATTCCATCCTCTAAATATCCTTCAAAAATAGGAATGTCTCGAATTAAAGCATTACATTTCATCGCGCAAGCCTCAATAATCGGAATTCCTTCAGTTTCTTCCAATGTTGGAAATAAATATAAATCACAGCCTCCTAAAGCTAATCTAATTTGATCCTGTTCTACATATCCTGCAAACTTCAAATTTGGAAGTTTTGTATTTACTGCTTTTCTTACATCATCAGTTGCAGCAGCAAGTGGAGACTGCCCGAACCAAATAAATTGATACTCTGGAAGTCGTTTAGCAAGTTCTACAAAATCTACAATTCCCTTTCTTCTAATATATAAGCCTATTCCAATTACTACTTTGTCTTTTTCCGTATAACCATATTTTTTTCTAAATTCCTTTCGATCATTTTTTTCTTTTTTAAAAAAATCCAGTTCAATTCCATTAGAAATTGCAACAATTTTTTTTCCTTCCAATCCTTTATATCCTTCTAAAATTCTCTTAGAATATGGTGTTGGAGTCACAATAATATCTCCTAAAGAATAACATTTTATCAACACTTTTTTAAACAACTTAGAGGTTTGTTTAGCAAAAATGAATCCATCTTTATAATCCTCCTCAGTAGAATGTGCATGGTAAACTATTTTCTTTCCCTTCTTTTTCGCTCTTTTAGCAAGAAAATAAGATTTTAAAAAATAAGTATTAATATGTAAAATATCATAATCATCATCTATATTTGTAGTATAGGATATTTTCATATATTCTAGCGCTCTTTTTTGATGTTCAATAGCTTTTCCCAATCCACTTTTTCCTATTGTTTTTAATCCTTCTGCATATAGTAACACCTTCATTTACATCACCTAAATTAAAATTATCAAATATTAGTATATTATGCAACCACATTTAATCTATTTTAATTCATTTATACAAAAAAACATTACTAACTAAATAGTAACGTCTTTTCATCCTAAACTTCCTGAATAACAGTAATAATCATTGGCTTTGATCCTGTTTTTTCATAGAAAAATTTACCAAGTTTATCCCTAACCTCATTCTTGATTCTAGAATAATCCACCCTTTTAACATTAATTTCAATATTATTTTCAATTAATTCTTCAGATAAACTTTTTGTTTCTTCAAGTAATGGTTGATTATCTTTAACATAAATAAATCCTCTTGTTAGTATTTCTGGTCCCCCAATAATTTTTTTTGTTATTTTATCTAGAGTACAACTAACAATGACAATTCCATTTTCTCCAATCATTTCCCTATCTTTTAAAACCAAATCACCAACATCTTCTCCACTTGTTCCATCAATTAAAACCTCATCAGTTTTAATATGTTCCTTATGATCAGTTAAAACTCCATTAATAAACTCAATAGCATCTCCATTTTGTTTTAAAATAATATTTTCTTTAGAAATTCCTATTTCTTCGGCAACCATAGCATTTGCATATAAATTTCGATATTCACCTTTTACAGGAAAATAATACTTTGGATTCATTAAATTAATCATTAACATTAAATCCTCTCGTGATGCATGATGAAGTAAATGTTTCTTACTAGATAAAGATGTAGCATCTGCACCAAGCATAGCAATTTCATCCATAATTTCTGCTGTTCTTTTTTCAATTCCTTCATAAGCAGGCTCTGTAATAAAAATTGTATCTGTTTCCTTAATTGTAATATACTTATCATACCCTCTAATAATTCTTTCCAAATTAGCAAATGGTTTTTCTCTTTCATCAGAAATTAAAATTACTATATTTTTATCGTTAATATTGGATAAATTACCAATTTTATTTTTATGAATCGTTAAATATCCATCCTCTATTGCTTTAAAAATGACTCCCTGAAGTTTTTTTCCCATAATAACAATTTGTCTATTCGTCTTACTAACTTCATTAAAAATCTCTTGAATACGATAAAAATGGGCAGGAAAAATTGTCGCTATAATCCTATTCTCACTTTTATTCAAAACACTTTTAATAAAAGAAGCAACTCGATTATTTGGACTTGTGTGCCCTGGTAGTGCTGCATACATTGATTCACTAAGTAAACATAAAACTCCTTGTTTTCCAACATAAGCTAATTTTCCAATATCAGTCTGATAAGGAGCTGGAACAGTAGAATCGAATACATAATCACCCGTATAAACAATCGCCCCATCATGAGTATATAAAACATATAATAAAGCATCAGGAATAGAATGGGTTACACTAATTGGAAAAATGGAAAGCCTTCCAAAATTAATTTTTATGTGTGGTTTTAACTCAATCAACTTTGCCTTTTTCATTGTCCGTTCATCTAAATCATTTTTTAATATCTCTAAAGTTAATTTTGTTCCATAAACTGGGATACCAGGCAAAGTTTTCAATATATCTGGTACAGCACCGATATGACTTTCATGTCCATGAGTTAAAAAAATTCCTACTACATTTTTTTTATTTTTAATTAAATAATCATAATTGGGAATAATGTAGTCAATTCCCAAATTAATATCATTATCATATTTTAGTCCAGCATCAAAAACGAAAATTTTCTTATCTACTTCAACGATATACATATTTTTTCCATTTTCATTTAATCCACCTAAACTAAATATTTTTATTTTGCTCATATTTTTTCCTTTCTTTTTCTTTTGATCTATCTGTGGATTACTTTTTATTTTTTCGAAGAAATTATCTGCCTTATTATATCATTTCGTTGCTAACTTGTCTAGTGCAGCTTTCGCCGCATTTTGTTCAGCTTCTTTTTTAGAACCTGCTATGCCTGTTCCATAAATAATATCATCTATTCTAACCTCAACAGTAAAAACCTTCTTGTGAGATGGTCCCTCTTCATGAACTAAATGATAAAGAACACTTTTTTTATCTGTTTGAACAGCTTCTTGTAGTGCTGATTTATAATCACTAAAAAAAGTAATATGCTTTTTTATATAAGGAACAATAATTGCCAAAACTACTCTTCTTGCTGTTGCATAACCCAAATCCAAATATATTGCTGCCATAAAAGCCTCAAAAATATCAGCAATAATTGCCTTTTTTAAAATATCTTCTTTATCTACCTCTCCATGACCTAATTTAATATAGTGATTTAATCCTAAATCCATAGAGTATTGATATAAAGCATTTTCACATACATAGCTTGCTCTTACTTTAGTCATTTCGCCTTCATTTTCTGTAAAATTTTCATATAAATAATCTGCTACAACCAAATCAACAATAGCATCACCCAAAAATTCTAACCGCTCATAATCTTGTTTTTTATGATGCTCATTAGCATAACTAGAATGGGAAAAAGCTCTTTCATAAAGAGAAAAATCCTTTGGTTTAATTCCTAATTTCTTAAATAATTCATCCACTCTTCATCACCTATTACATTATAGTTCATTTTTCTAAAATAGTAAATAATAATAGTTTTTATCCTACTAACTATAAATTCCTTTACTATTTAACATATATATGCTAAAATAACAGAGCAACTAAAAGGAAGGGATTGGAATGATTAAGAAAAAAAGAAGTACTTCAACTACTTTACCCTATCAACAAATAATAAAGTACATTAAACTTAAAAATCAAAAGAAATCAATCAAACTATATAGAACAAATGATGATGAATTAAAATTACTATTATCCTATAACGAAATAAAAAATTTTGTTAAAAATTGTGATATTTCTCTTATTGAAGAAGAAATATGTTTATATATAGAAGAAGAAAATATAAAAATGAAAAATTTAATTTTAAATAAACAATATGAACTTGACTCAAAATCATTACAAATTTTCAATGATTATGTTGCCTCACTAAAAGTATCCTGCCAAACACTTATTGACCAGTTAGAATATTTATTAGTTGAAAAAGATCATGAAGATAACTCACTTGAACTTGAAAGCTTGACTATTGATATTATTTGTAAAGCCAATCATTTATATCATATTGTCAATCAAATTGATGATTATAAAATGTACATTAAAACCAAAAAAAATCAAAAAGTCAGAACACTTTTAGAATTAGGATTAATTTTAGGAAGTATTTCAATAGCATCCTATACTAGCAATTCTTTTCAATCTCATGGACCATATAAAGACAATCAATTAGTTTTTTCTACTGAAGAAATCAATCATATAAAAAATAACCTTAAAACAGAATTAACAGGAAAAATCCCAGAATCTAGCCTTGAAGATAGTAATATAAATAATTATTACTTATTAAACTCTATCTATGAAAATGAGTTGTTAGATGATCATATTAAAGAAACATTTTATGATTTAATTACTATTATTGAAGAAAATCCTTATCTCGATAAAAATAAAAGTTATCAGACATTAAGTAAATTAAAATATTTATTTAGAGAAAAAGCAGAACAAGACAATCCAAAAGTTCTAGCACAATTCCTACCTGATAAATTATTAATTGAAGATTTTTGTAAAGATCAAAAAATTCAAGAACACATTCGACATCATGAAAATATTCATGCCTTATTTAATATCAAGGCTATTCCTACTTTCCTTCAAGAAGGAGTAACAGAACTACTAAATAGAGAATATCTTGATGATGATCCTTATTCAATATATACAGGAGTACATAATTATTTTGATATGCATATTTACATTCCCGAAATCACTACTATTAAATTACTATGTGATTTAGTAGGAAGTGATGTTGTATTAAAGGCCTATACAAAATCAGATATACATATTATTTATGAAGCCTTAGAAAAAATTATAGGAACAAAAAGTGATGCTAAAGTATTTATCAATTGTTTAGATCGTGAAATAGAAAAATTTAAAAATGAAAGTCAAATAGAGTACACTTTTGATTCTGAATACGTTTTTAAGTGGTTCTTTAAATATAGGGATGCAAAATTTAATGATAAAAATAAGAAAGACAATATTTCTAACAAGATGAATTTTGATTATAATCTTAGTATTTTAAGATATATTTATAATAATGAAGATTTTTTTAATCAATATGAAGAATTAGTAATTACAGTAGGAGTTTTAGAAAAAGCCTATTTTTGTGATGAATTGATTAGTCTTTCTAGTAATCAAATAGTTAAATATAAAGATAGAATAATCTTTTCACCAAAAAGATTAGATTATGATCAGAAAATATTAAAAAAGTAAAATAAAATTTAACTTTAATTCATAATTTCTATGCTATAACATAATTTTCACAAGAAATAATTAACTTTTGTATAAAAGAAGAACAATAAATTTCTTGAAAGAACTATACTTTTTTAGTAGAATAATATTGGAGGCATTGATATGAAAAAGATTATACTCTACCTAATCAATCTCTATCAAAAAATACCTGGAGAATTTCATAAAAAATGTCGTTACAATCCTTCTTGTTCTGAATATATGAAAATAGCTATTCATAAATATGGAACAATTCGAGGTTTATTTTTAGGAACAAAAAGAATTTTTAGATGTAATCCTTGGGGTGGATCTGGGTATGATCCTGTTCCAAGTAAAAAGGGAGAATAAAATGAAAAAATTAACAAGATTATTTGTTTTAGGCATAGCATTTTTATTTTTATGTACAGGTTGTCGCCAAGATGATATGGAAAATATAGATATCATTGTTACTAATTATGCAAATGAGTATATTACTTCAGAATTATATGGAAAACATGCAAATATAGAATCGATATACCCTGATGGAGTCTTAATTGATGAATATAAAGTTACAAATAAACAAAAAAAAGATTATAGTCAAAAAGGATTATTTATCTATACTGGTGTAATAAAAAAAGAAAGAAATTTAGCTGTTAATTTACTTGATTTAAATAATAACTTAAAAATTATTGATTCTTCTTATGTTATAGAAGAAGAATATAGTCCAGAAGAACTTTGGCTTAACCCTTCTTCCCTATTAATGATTGCCAAAAATATTCAATTAGGATTAGAAGAATATGTTACTAGTACTTATTTAAAAAAAGAGATAAAAGAATCATATGAAAAATTGAAAGTTACTTTATCTGAATTAGATGCTAATTATCGCCTAACTGTTCAAGGTACAAAAAATAAAATTATTTTAGTCAATGAACAAAAATTAAAATATTTAGAAAAATTCGGCCTTACGGTAATTTGTTTAGATGATCAAGCAAGTGATAAAACAATTAATGAAGCAGAGACCTTAATCACTAGTGGAGCCATTAGCTATATTTATAATTTTAAGGGAGATTCTCTAAGTCATAATACAGAAAATATATTAAAAAAATATACGAATATAAAAGAAGTAAATCTTCATAAATTAGATAATCTAACAGATAAAGAAAGAGAAGAAAAAAAGAATTATATTCATATTATGGAAAACAATTTGGAATTAATTAAACAAGAACTATATCAATAAAAGAAGATCTAATCTAAAAATGAACGATCTTCCTTTTTATTTACGGAGTTTTTTTAATTTATTTTTTTGCCTAACATCAACCTGATGAGAATCACATATTTTACTAATCGTTTTATTATAAGTAAAAATATCTATAGATGTTTCTTTTAAATAGGTTAAAGTTTTTTCTGGATATTTAATATAGCATGTACTAAGTAACCAAGATACTGCCATTTTTACATAATAATCTTTACTTTTTATTCTCTCAATCTGTTGAAAAATTTTACTTAAATATTCTTCCTCAACATAGTAACTATTTAAAATAACTACTCCTACTCTTATTGTAAAAGGCATTCTACTAGAAATATATTTTTCTACTTCAGAAAAAAAATAATCTTTATTCTTTTTTATTATTTTAAAAGCAGCAACAGTTAAATCGCATAAAGCCCAATTATCTATTTTTTTAATATATTGATTAAAATATTTCTTAGCAACAGTAAAATCCTTTATTGAACAAATAACAAATGATTCCAATAACAATTCTTCATAACTATCCTTATTCTTTATTGCTAAAAAAGATTCCCAATCAGTTTTAAATATTTCCTTAGCTATCTTTTTTAAAATTGGTACTCGTATCCCTAAAATAAGATAATTAGTAAAAATCAATTTTTGAGAAAACTTTTGATAACCCAAGTCAACATTCTCTTTTAAATATTCTTTAAACCGCTGATATTCTTCTTCTGTCCATCTATTAGGGTATTCCATTATTTTGTATACTCCACTATACTAGAAAATTCATTCATATTTTGAGTTATTTCATATTTTTTAGAAGAAAGATCAATATTAATGATTCTCCTCTTTTCTAAATCATCAGAATCAAAGTCAATCACTTGAAGTGTATCTTTATTAATTAATTGCATATTATTTAACTGATTGTAGTGAGCCTGATAGATGACCTTACTTTTATCTTTAACTAACTGATAAATCGTATCATGACTTCTATAAATAAAAGAAGACTGATATAATATTAAATCTGAAACATTTTCAGCGATTTTACTACTTTGCTTTGTTTTTATATTATATCCATAATAAGTTGTTGTATTGCCATTTGTATTAGAATAAATCAAAATATTAGATTTTAGTTTTAAAGGAACATTAGAATTAATTGAATTAGCAATAGTAGTAATTTCTTTTGTTTTCATATTAAACTGATGAATCGCCTGATCAGCTTTCACATATAGAGATTGATCTGTCTTTGAATACTCAAAATCAATTCCTGCCTGATTAAATATCTTCAATGTTTCTATGTCCTGTTTTTTATTTTTTCGATCATATCTTAGTCTATTTATTCCACATGAAGAAGTATTTAAATACACAGTAGCCTGATCAAAAGCAATATCACTAGTTTTTCCAACACTACCATTTAGACAGTTTATTGGTTCCAAAGTATTTTTTTTAACCAATTCATATACTCCATTCCCCTCTTTTAAAGAGATTGTATATAAATTTTGATCACTAAATAAAAGATATAATTGATCATTATGATAAGTATAATAAGTAAAATCTCCTAAATTTCCTGTTCCCTGCAATAAATTATAAATATAGAAAATAGAACCATCTTTTTTTAAGGCAGTTATATAATTATTAGATATAGCAAATCCATATATATCTTGTAACTCACTATTTAAAGAGGTAATCTCCCTTTCTTTTTTCTTCCTTTCTTGTTCCTTCTTTTTATTGATTATACCTGTATAAATTAAGAAAACAATGATTCCAATAATCATAATAATAAAAAGAATAAAGAATAGACCTTTAAAATTTTTTTTTCGTTTTACCTCTTCTGTCATTAACATAGAATTCATACCATCACATCCTAGTATTATTTTATCATCTTTAGAAAAAAAGAAAAAGATAATTTATTACCTTTTCATATCATTAGCATATAATTTTTGATAATATTGATTACTCTTAAGAAGATTTTTATGAGTATCAACTCCCACTACTCTACCAGCCTTCATTACTACAATTTGATCACTTTCTTTTATTGTAGATAATCTATGAGCGATAATAATGATTGTATAATTTCCCTGTAAATTATTTATTGCCTTTGTGATATTTTGTTGTGTTTCATTATCAAGAGCTGAAGTTGCTTCATCAAATAGAATTATTTTCGTATCTGTAAGCAAAGCCCTAGCAATAGCAATTCTTTGTCTTTGACCACCAGATAAAGTTACACCACCTTCACCTAATTGAGTATCATACTTCTCTGGAAGAGACATAATATAATCATGAATACAGGCTTTTTTACAAACTTCTTCTATCTCTTTCATGGTTACATTCTTTTTCACAATTTGAAAATTTTCCTTAACCGAAAAATTAAAAATATATGGATTTTGAGTAATTAAAGAAATATTTCCTCTCAAACTCTCCTCCGTAAGATCATTAATATTTATACCATCAATCATAATTTTACCATTACTTATTCTATATAGTTTTGTAATCATGTTAAAAACAGAAGTTTTTCCTGCACCACTTTCTCCTACTATAGCTGTAGTCTTAAAAGCTGGTACTTCTAAATTCATATTTTTTATAACCATAACATCTTTTCTATATCCAAAATCAACATTTTCAAAGGTAAAATCACCATTTAATTTTTCTACAACCTGATCACCAAATTTTTCCTTCTTATATTTTCCATCTATAATTTCAAATACTCTTTCAGCAGACAAATTAAAATCCTTTAACACCTCTAATAAATCAATAACTGTAACTAAAAAATCAAAAATTTTATCACTGTACATAAAAAGAATAACAAAACTAGATGCAAGTAAATTCCCTTCAAATACTAAATATATACCAATTAAAATAAAGATATAATTAAAGACATTTTTTAAAAATTCTCGTAATAACTCATATCGTTTAGTAATTTCAGACATTTGATATTGAATCTTATTTGCCTTTTTTAATTTTTTATAAATCTTATTTTCAAAATCAGAATAGCAATTTAGAACCTTAATATCTCTAATACCACGAACAAGCTCAGAAACTAATCCAGTATTTGCTTCTTTTACTTTTTTAAAATATTTTTGTCTTTCAAAATGTCTAATTAAATACATTCTTTCAAAATTAAACATAATAAATAGAACAATAGCAAAATAACAAAAAATAATTTTGTTAATTGCAAATACAGCAAAAAGGATTCCAACATTAGTAATAATTATATTTAATCTTTTAAAAATTGTTCTAAAAACTTCTGCAATATTTGATGTATCTTGACTTAATCGATCAATAAATACTCCAGATGAATTTTTATCTATCTCTATTGTTTCTAAATCAATAATACTTCTTGCTACCTCAACTTGCAAATTTAAATAAGTTTCTCTATAAAATACCCTTGAAACTCTACTAGAAAGATAGCCAACAAAACTAGAAAGCATCTTCATAATTACAAAAAATAAAGCTATAGCAATAAGTTGATACCACAATTCAGACTGCATTTTAATTACAACCTGTGCTGATATAAGAGGAACAATCGCTCCAATAATACCAATTAAAATACTCAAAACAACATATATAATAAATAACTTTTTATTATCTTCCATATATCTATATGCTTTTTTCATATAGATAAAAGATTCTTTTATCCCAAGCCCTTTCATTTATACTTCACTTCCTTATTATATTGATTATAATACAAATAAATAGTACAATCAATACATATATAATTAAATCCATAAAAAATTGACCTTTTGAAAAATAAATTATAAATTTAAAACTAAAAAAAAATAGAATTACCTATTTCTTTATTTTAAATTTATCCTTATTCGTTAGATTTTTTATTCATATTTTTTGGTATATAAGTAACTAAAGCTCTATTTTTAAACTCTATTGCACTTAATACCTGATTTAATTCTTCAATCGTCAAACTTTTATAAAGACCTATTGGATCCTGATGCAATTGATTATATTTAATGATGTCATTAGTAATACTAATTGTCACTCCATCTACATAATCAGCTTGTTTAATTTCTTGAGCAATCAATACTTTCTTAAAGCGATTTAAGTCTTCCTCAGTAACTTGTATTTGATCAAACTCTTTATATATTTCTTCAAGTAATTCATCAGGATTAGAACTTTCTGCATATAAATAGATTGTCTTATAACGCGGAATATCCTCACAATCTGTATAAAACTTTGTCATTAAATTTTGATTCATTACTCTTTCTTTAAAAAGAGAACCATTACCAAAGGCAGTACTCATAATTATATAGATATAGAGATTTAGTTTAATTTCCTCCTCTATTTTAAAGTTACTAGTAGGTGTTTTTATAGAAATCATAATTTTAGGAACAGTAATATTAAATGGAACAGTTTCTTCTTTCTTCTTAACTGCTAAAGGTTCTTTTATCTCTTTTACTATAGGAATCGTTTCTGTCTTATTTTCTAATGGTCGAAGTAATTCATCTATAATTTGTTTTGTTTTTTCTACATCAAATTTTCCAACTACCAATAAAAACATATTTCTAGGTTGATAAAAATTATTGTAACATAGATATAACTGCTCCTTTGTTATTTTTTGGATATCCTTCACTTCACCTGCTATATCTATTCTATGATGATCCTTATGATATGTATTTTTTCTTAATGTATTTTCAATTGCATATTCAGCTTGATCCTTATACATATTAATTTCCTGTGCAATAATTCCTTTTTCCTTTTCCACATTTTCATCTGTAAAGTAAGGGCTATTAACATAATTAATTAAATAACGAAGATTTTCTTCATAGTTTTTTGTTCCTGATGCAATATATCTTGTTCCTTCATAATAAGTAGAAGCATTAGCATCTGTTCCACTTTTAGAAAAGAAGGTAAAAGGATCTTCTCCACTTTCTTGCTCAAACATTTTATGCTCTAAAAAGTGTGCAATACCATCTGGTACAGTTACTTCCTTTTTAGCATCTCCTGGTATAAATGAAGTTATTGTTGATCCAAATTTAGTAGCATACGTCAAAAAGTATTTATCTTTATTTTCCATAGGGATTAAATAAACTTCTAAACCGTTAGCTAATTTTTCATAATACCCCTCTAATTCTAATTCTTTAGAAAAATCAATTTTTTTCATCATTCTTCTACACCCTCTAACATATATACGGTATCTATTTTTACTTTTTTCGCTACCTTAACAATTTCTTTTTTTAGCACCTTTTTCATTTTCTCTGCTTTTGTTTCTAGATCATCTACTCCAAGTAATTCAATCATATAATAAGAAGAAATAATTTCAGCTTGACTTTCTCCTATCTCATCAATTGCTGTCTGATATAACTCCTTAGCATGTTCCAACTCTTCATCCGAGAAATTTCCTCTAGCGATCTCTTTCATTTGTTTTTCAATTAATTTAACCGATTTTTTAAAATCTTCTCTTGAAATACCCGCCCGAATTAATAAGATATGATCAAGTTTATTAGCTGTACTTCCAATATAATAACATAATGAATTTCTTTCTCTTACTTCTTTAAATAATTTAGAGTCTGTCCCTCCACCTAGTATAATATTGTAAAGTGTTAATGGATAATTTCTTTCATAATCACTTATATTACTAACTCTACAACCAATTGCCAATTTTGATTGAGTAGAATCATTCTCCTCTGTTATCACTTTCTTCTTTAAGGAAGCTTTTTTAGCCGATACTAAAAAGTTAGTACTTGTTTTTTTAAATGTTTTTTGTTTAAAGTACTTTCTAATTAATGGATCAATTTCTTCAAAGTCAATATCGCCAATTACAAAAATATCTACATCATCATTTTTTAACATTGACTGATAATATTCATATAAATTTTCTCTTGTAATATTTTTTAAATCTTCCAAATAGCCAAATGAACGATAAGAAATAGGAGAATCAGGATCCATATTTTCTAACATACGAATTAAACTATAACTAGATGCATTTTCCTTAATACTACTTAAGGAAAGACAAGCCTGATTCATAACAATATCAAACGACTGCTCATCAAACTTATTTTTCTCAATATTTGGCATAAAAATGATTTCACTTAAAAACTCTATTGCCTTTTCTAAGTTTCCTTCTTCTGTATAATTATCCTTTAAAACAGATAATTTAAAACAAGTATTCAAATAATTTCCAAGTCTAGAATCACTACTAGAAATATTACAAGAATATAAATCCTGTGTTTTCAAAAACATTTCTCTTTTTGTTGGATATTTTTTAGTAGAAAAAGTTAACATTGTTGTTAAAAAATTTCGAATAGTAATTTTTTCTTTCCTAATTGGTTCTCTAAAATAAACTTTTATCATTATTGATTTAAATTTTTCATTTTTAATGAGATGTAAATTGTATGATCCTAAATTTTTCTTTAAATATTCCATATTATCCCTCCCTCTTAGTATGATCACTTTTTTTTATTTTATAAGATAGAATTTAAAGCAAGTTCGATCATCTGATGTAGAGAATTTTGTCTTTGTTCACTAGTTGTTTCCTCTTTTGTGATTAAATTATCAGATACTGTTAAAATACAGGTTGCTTCTTTATTTAAAAAACTTGCATTATGAAAAAGTGCATAACTTTCCATTTCAGCTCCTAAACAATTATAATCATGATACAACTCTTTTATATTAGAATGAGAATCATAAAAGGTTTCAGTAGAATATACATTACCAGTATGCAACTTTATTTTATTTTTATCAGCAATTTTTTTAATTTGAGCATTTAAATTTTGATCAGCTGCTATCACATGGTCATTTGAATTATACAAATCTAATGCATAATTAGATTTAGAATAACTATTTTCTACTAAAACAAGATCAAAAAGATCTAACTCTTCTGTATAAGCTCCCGTAGTTCCTATTCTAATAATTTTTTCGACATCGTAAAATTTAAATAATTCATAAGAATAGATCCCCATACTAGGAATACCCATTCCCGATGGAAAAATAGTTACTTCTTTTCCTTTGTATAATCCAGTATAAGCATTCATTCCTCTAACTTGATTCACTATTCTATAATCTTCTAAATAATTTTTAGCAATCATTTCAGCTCTTAGTGGATCACCTGGCATCAAAACGATTTTCGCAATATCCTCTTTTTTACTTTCTATATGTGGCGTTGCCATACTATCACCATCCTTAATATTAGTATACCACTAAATGGAAAAATCTACTATATTAAGGATAAGATTTTCACAATTAAGATACATTTTTATTTATTCATAAAGATGAATTTATATTCCTCTATTATAAACCTATATTTTCGAAAATTATCCACCTGAAATATAGGACCAAATAAAAAAGAGAGGGTGAGCAAAATCCTTCCCATTAAAGTAAACAATATCACTCGCATATATCTAACCTATTGACTTACCTCTACTACTTTTATACTTTTATTTATTCACCCTCTGCCTGATCAGTTTCCTCCAATTTAACCAAAACTTCTCTCGGCTTAGATCCATTAGGTGGTCCAATTATTCCCCTTTCTTCTAGTAAATCAACAATTCTAGCCGCCCTATTATATCCTAATTTAAATCTTCTTTGAAGTAAAGATGCACTTGCTTTTCCACTAGTTACAACAAAATCTACGATTTCATTATATAATGGATCATCATACTCTTCTACCTCTTTCATATCTTCTATTTGAGAAGCTGATTTATCTGTTTGAGTCACCTCCAAGTTTTCAAAAGCGGGATCAAATTCAGCCTGTTGTTGTTCGATCGAGTATTCAACTAATCTTTTAATCTCATCATCTGAAATGAATGCCCCCTGAACACGTTCAGGAATTCCCTCTCCCATAGGCATAAAGAGCATATCACCCTTTCCTAATAGTTTTTCTGCTCCCATCGTATCAAGAATAGTACGTGAATCAATACTACTACTAACAGCAAAAGCAATACGTGATGGAATATTGGCTTTAATAACACCAGTAATAACATTAGTAGATGGTCTTTGAGTAGCGATAATTAAATGAATTCCTGCCGCACGTGCCATCTGAGTAATACGCATAATACTCGCCTCAACATCCTTACTAGCAACCATCATTAAATCTGCAAGCTCATCTACAATTACAACAATAAATGGCATTTTCTTTTCCTTTTCTTCAGCAGGAAGAGCTTTATTTCTATTTTCTATATATTCATTATATGAAGCAATATTTTTTGTTTTAGTTTGACTAAATAACTCATATCGATTTTCCATCTCTACTACTGTCTTAGCAAGAGCAACACTTGCTTTTTTAGGATCTGTTACAACTGGACATAAAAGATGAGGAATCCCTTCATACATAGAAAATTCTACCTTTTTAGGATCAACTAAAACTAGTTTTACTTCATCTGGTTTTGCTCTCATTAAAATTGAACTAATAATTCCATTAATACAAACTGACTTTCCTGAACCAGTTGAACCAGCAACTAGTAAATGAGGAGTTTTGTTAATCTCACAGGAAATCATATTACCCATAATATTCTTACCTAAAGGTACAAGTAATTTAGAATCAGCCTTAGACTTGGGAACTTTCTCCATAATCTCCCTAAATGAAACAGATGCCGCCTCATCATTAGCAAGTTCAATACCAACTGTACTTTTACCAGGAATAGGAGCCTGAATTCTAACATCTTTTTTAGCAAGTTCCAAAGCAATTTCACGATTAATATTTAAAATTTTACTTACTTTTGTACCAGATTTTATTTCTAACTCATACTGAGTAACAGTAGGTCCTACATGAACTTCTACTACTTTACCACTAATTCCAAACTCTTTTAATACATCCTCTAGTTTAATAATATTATTCTCTATTGCACTTTGATCTGTTTTTCCCTGTTTCTTTTTAGGTTTATCTAAAAGATCAATAGATGGCAAAACATATTTTTTTTGACTCTGATGGATTGTTGGTGTAACAGTTTGAACTTCCTTATTTTCTTCTACAATCTCAGTTTCAGTTTTTACAGGATTAGTTAATTCTGAAATACTAGTAATTACCTTCTTGTCTGATATTCTTTCTTCATCCTCTTCATCACCACTAATAATAACAGGACTCTTTTCAGGTGAATTCTCTTTTGAATCCTTTGTAACCATTTTTCTTTCTGCCTTTCTTTCTAATCTTCTTTCATGCTGTTCTCTATATTTTTCTTGCATAATATCTAGAATAGAAAATCCTGTAAATAAAAGTATTCCTAAAATAATCATAACAAAAGCAACAATTTCCATTCCTACAACAGAAAATAGTTTATCGAAAATAATAGCAAGAACTCCCCCTGTAATTCCTCCTCCTACTGCAAACACATCACTTAAAGAACCACTATTCATAATACTATTGAAGCCTGCTACTAATTGATTAATCGTTTCTCTAAATATCGTAACCATATTTCCATCATTTTGGACAACAAATTCTCTATGCATTAAAATTAGAAACCCCAAAACAGCAATATATGTTCCGATAAGTTTTGTAGTAAAAAAGTCAGGCCACTCTCTTTTGATAATTAAATACCCCCCTATCATAAATAAAACAATTAATAAAGGAATATAAAGAGAGCCCACTAAAAATAAAGAAAAGGATGCAATTACTCGACCAACTGGCCCATATTTCCCTACCCCTAAAATGGCCATTAAGACAAATAAAACTCCATAAAGTTCTGCACTATGCTCAAAACCCTTTTTTACTTCTTTTTTCTTTTTCTTTTTTGCCATATATCTTTACACCTCATTCTATCTTAATTATAACATGTATTTTAATCTTTTTTAAAGACTTAATTTTTTAATAAAAGAAAAAGATAAGAATAATATAAATATATCTTATCTTATAGTAAATTAAAATCTGTTATACTTACTAAACTATGAAGTTGTAGATTGACAGATATGATAAATTTCTTCCTTAGGATAACTAGATAAGACAGCCTGATTCATATTCCCTGCTTCATCTTCTAAGGTAGCTGCTGAGATATTAATCTTTACATCTCCTATTTGATTGTAACCCTTCAATGTTAAAATATATTGAACTGAACCTTGAATGAATTCTGATGACTCTGATGAAACTTTAGATAGAACTTTTTCTACTGTTGTAGATTCAGAAATATTTTCATTTCCAAGCTCAATTACTAAATTTTCCAATTTTAAATTACTCTCTACTTTACCAGATGGACTAGTACCTTGTAAAATAATTCTTAAACTATCACAATCCTCTTCAACCCTTATTATTGTCCATGTTGGTTCATCTGGTTCACAAACATCATAAATTCCTGTTTCAGGATAAATTAATGAAGTGGTAACATTGGTATTTCCAGCACCATCTCTTAAGGTAGATTCTGATATAGTAATATTAATCTCTCCTTGTTGATTATAATTCTTAATTGTTAAAACATGTTGTACTGTTCCTCCTATAAACTCTGATGACTCTGATGGAATTTCAGATAATGTTGTATTTAATCCTTGACTATTTTCTTTTCCACCAATTTTTATTGAGAGCTTATCAAGTTTTAAACTACTTATAGTCTGTCCAGAAGTATCCGAGCCTTGTATAGTAATTTTTAAATCATTACAGTCTTTTTCAGCACTTACTATTGACCATGTTGGTTTTTCAATATCCTCGGCACTTGCAGAAAAGGTTGTTGTACTACTTGTTAATGTATAAACTTGTTCTGGTGCAAAAATATTCCCCTTCGTTCCCTCGCTATCTAAAATCTCTGTCCATTTAGTATTAGTATATCCACGACGTGGTGTTAGTTTTGGCAATTTAATATTGTATGATGTATCATAACCCGTTCTATGATATAAATAAGCATCAAATAAAATTTGAATGATATTATTTTTTGTATCTTCATTATTATCCCCATCGGTATCAACTCCCTCATCAGTATTAGTATCCGTTCCTCCACTAATATCAGGCGTCTCACCAGTTCCAGATCCCCCATTAATATCGGACTCCTCACTAGTTTCTGGTCCCTTGTTAGTATCATCTTTCTCATCAGTTCCAGAATCTTCACCAGTATCAGGCTCCTCATCACCTTCATCTTGGATAGTATCTATAATATTATCTATAGTATCTTCTTTAATATAGTTAACTACATAACTATTATGATAAACCGCATAATAAACTGGATTTTCACTAGTATATTCTATCCTATCTTCAGATTGATCTGTCATTTGTGAATCTATTGTCCAATCTTCTAAACAATTAGATAATAATCCAACATAATTAAATCCTTCTGGTGCACTCTTTTCTACTTTATCTGGTATAGTAAAATTACAAACATCTTCATCTGGAGCATTATTGTATATATAACAACTAACTTCTTCAAATGAGTCTCTTTCTTCTGGATTATAATAATAGACCTTAGCAGTTTTTCTCCTTCTAAAAATTGCATAAAGAGTAATTTGATCCACATCTTGGGATAACTTATTTGTTATGTAATACTCATCTAATGCTATCACCTCATCAGGATCAGTATTCCAGCCTACAAACTCCCAATTGTTTTTAATTGCCTCAATTCTTTTCTCTTCTTTTTTTATAATCTGATCTCCTGTATAAGCAAATTCTCCAATTCGCTCTAATTCCTTAATCTCAGTAATTCCTGAATTTGGAGTAATTGCTACAGAAGTCCCACCATTTGTTTCATAATCATAAATCACAGTATATACACGTGGTTTAACTTTTGCATTTAATTGAATATCTCCACTAATTATATACTGGCCATTTTCCCCAATCTTAGTATTATTATAATACCATCCATCTGCAGTATATCCATCGTTTGCCTTAATTGTTGGTAGCATTATTTCACATTCTAAACTTTTACCTGTCGTTGTACAATTTTCCTCACCATCATCTATATTAGACATATTATCTCCTAATATATATTGAACATGATAAACCTTCCCATTAACAACTATTTCTGGACTAGATGTTTCCTCATTCATATTACCTGCGCCGTTTTGAATTTTATCTTTAGAAAAAACGACAGAAAAACCACCTGTTCCCACTCCCTCAACAGTAACCTGATACTCATATCCATTCGCTACTTCTCTTGCATCACTTACAGATACTATTTTGCCATTATCCGATGATACAGAAAAATCATCAATAGTAAGGTTTTGACTAATTACACTGGTTTCATCATCTGTACAAGTTAACAATATTGTTTCTTGATCCCCCACTATCGTAGAGTTAATATTAGTAAAACGACAAGCTGGACGAGTAATATTATATTTAAACACACCTTCAGATATAATTTTCTTCTTATTTTCATTTCCCTCTATATCCTGCAAATTAATTGGTTCAACCCATAAATAATAATCACCATTCAAATTATTTCCCTCTGCTTGAAAAGTCACTTTCTTACTTCCTTTTTGGTAATCTGGCTTAACCTCGATATAATTTCCAGGTTCTACATTATTAGATAAAGACCAACCATATTTTACAACGATATCTTGATCTAACCCAACTCCTAAATCAACTAAATCAACATCTATTGCTTTTTCCTTAGTATATAGTTGATCTTCTTGCTTAGAAAGATTGATAGCTGGAGCAATATCATCAATAGCATTAGCATAATACACACTACTTATTTTGGTTAAATATATCGATTGTTTATCTCCTGATCGTGCACCCTTTGATCTTGACCAACCTACACTATTATATCCATCTTTTGCCTTAATAGAAGGTAATGTAACTATACAATACTTTTTTGATTCTGGTACAGTACAAGTTGCTACCTCAGAACCAATTTCTTCCACATTAGATCCTATTCTATAATTTACTGTTAATACATCTCCCTCTTTTATCTCACTATCTAGATTATCTTTATTACCAATACTACCATCAGAAAAAACTAACCCATTTGGGCAAGAACTTGAAACAGATAAAGAGCTTAGATCTGTATAATTTTCCATAGAATTGGTATTTTTTTCAATATTACTTTTTTGTAAATCAGCCTGTTTAGTATAAGCAATACCTCGATAATTACTTTTCCCTCTCGTTGAATACTCCTCAAGAAGTTGAACACCATAAATATATTTACCAGATTCATAATTAATTGTAACATAAGAATAGGTGCCATTATATTTTCCACCATTTGGACCTTTCTCAAGACCCGATTTTCTTAAATCCTTAAGTCTAAATACTAAACATAATGAATCAGTTGGCTCAGTAATTGTAGGATCTGCCTCATATTGATTTTTAGCCATAGTAATAAGTTGTTTAGCATCATTTAAATAAGTTGTTTTTTTATTTTTTTCAACAATACCAAAAATATTAGGAATAATAATAAGCATCAATAATGCCATAATGGTAATTGCCGCAATTAACTCTATCATTGTAAATGCTCTATCATTCAACTTTTTCATCATATCAGTCTCCATTATTATATATATCATATCACATATTAAAAGGGAACAAAAGAGAAAAAGATGACCATTTTGACTTATATTTATTTCTGCCATCATAAAACATCTCAACTAAAGAGATGTTATTTTTATGCCACCTGTTTTTTCTTTTCTAACGAATTAGATTTTATATTGTTGATATTCTTATTTTCCTCTTTCAGCATATCAATTAGTACTGTTAAGTGTTTCTTCTGTTTTTCTATACCCAGATTTCTAAATTGTTCAGATTTAATATAAGATAAAAGCATTTTTGAATAATTTACATCTTCTATTTCAGAAAGCATATTTATTATCATATCAACCACTTCCGATTGATAATCATTAGTCATTAAAGCAAATCTATAATTTTGTACCATCCTCTTTGGTTTTTGATTTTGATGGAAAAGTTCTTTTAATTTTTCTTGTTGTGGTTTATCTTGTAATTGTTCCGCAAAATCTGAAAGAGTATGATCTTCGAAATATTTACTACGTGCTCTTATCTGTCTAACCTTTTCTTTTTCTGTCTTTCTTTCTAATCCCTCATTTAAAAACGATAAGTATTCACTATATAATTGCTCATCTATTTGATTATTTTTCAATTCCTCACGTAATGCATTTAAAACATTAAATTTTTGATTTAATACTAGTTCACTATCATTTTGACAAATAAAATTTAAAGTATGTTTTAGAAGAGTTATATTTCTTATATCAAAAGCAAAGCCACCTTGATCATCGATTAAAAATTTCATTTTAGCTCTATATCTAGTTGTATTTGTTTCATCTTTTATTCCACTTTTTCGAACATTTTTAAATATTTCTTGAATATTTTCGCAAGGAAGATTAAATATCTTTCCCTTTTTAATTAAATTTTTAATATTGGTTGCTTGAACCTCTGAGGTAGCAGATAACTCTTTTAGCCAATTTACTGAATTAAAATTAATATGATGATAAAAATTTTTCTTTGAAGTATGATTACAATCAAAACTAAGATAATCTATTAAATAATCAGGAAGCAGTCTAAGTGAATCAATTTTTTTAGAAATATCACCACATCCTATTAACAATTTTTTTCTACTCTGAAAATTATAATTACAATCATCTTCTAAATCATGATTAACAAAAAGGAAATCTAAAACTTTTTGAAATTGCTCCTCATCCATATTATTCAAACTTTGTTTTTCCTCTTGAGATAAACGATGATAAACAGATAAAAATTTGGAACCATATTGATTATGTTTTAGAGCTTGTCTTAACTTATCTGGTGCTAAACCATCAATTGAAATCGAACTACATCCTGGTTTACTAAAATTGAAATCAAATGGTTTTTCCATAAAAATATCAATATAGTGCTTTGCTCGATATTCTCCTATGGGTTTATTATATATATAGCTATTAACCAATTCTTTATAGACAGATTTAGAAATACGAGCAGTTGATAAATATAACTTTGATAAATCAACAATATTATGCTCATGCCTTTTCCTTACAATATCTAATTGATTTTTCATAATCATATATACTTCATCTATATTCAAACCATATTTCATTGATTTTATTGGAGATAACACATACTCCTTTTCTGCAGAACTCAGACGATTTATTTTTCTAATCAACCTAGGAAATTTTTCCATATTACAGAATTTAGGAAAGTATATCTCATAATTTAGTCTATCCTTTTTACATCTATTTACAAATCGATATATTCTTAATTCACTAATTATTTTCTTAATATTCATCACTATTTCTCCCCTTTCAGCAGTATATTATAACATATTTATTCCATTTTGTAAATTATTATTTTTATACAAAAAAAGGTTCAGACGAAACCTTTAAAATATTTTATTTTGTAAAAATGGTGGTAATTCAAATTCATCATCATCTTCATTTGATGCCTCTTTAACTACTGGCATTTCATGTAACACTTCTTCGCTACGACGACGTACAGAAGAAATCTCTGGTTGAATTTGTAGTATTTCTTGACTTTTTCTATCTTGTTCCAATATCTTTTGTTTTGTTTTCTTATCGAATCCAGTAGCAATAACTGTTACTATTACCTCATCTGTTAAATTTTCATTAATTACTGCACCAAAAATTGTATCAATATCTGTTTTAGATGCCGCACGAACAACCTCTGCCGCTTGCTCAGCTTCAAATAATGTTAAATTAACCCCACCTGTAATATTAATAATTGCATCTGTTGCTCCATCAATATTATTTTCTAAAAGTGGAGAAGCAACCGCTTCTTTAGCAGCTTCAATCGCTCTATCTTCACCCATACCAATACCAATACCAATAACTGCATTACCAGAATCTTTCATGATCGATTTAATATCAGCAAAATCTAGATTAACTAATCCAACAACAGCAATCAAATCAGAGATAGACTGAACTCCTCGACGTAAAACGTTATCAACTTCCTTAAATGCTTCTAACATCGGTGTAGATTTATCAATGATTTCTCTTAACTTATCATTTGGAATAACAATTAAAGTATCTACATGTTTTCTTAACTCTTCAATACCCTTTAGAGCATTTTCCATTCTTCTTCTACCTTCAAACGAGAATGGTTTTGTAACAATAGCAACGGTTAAAGCTCCCAATGCCTGAGAAATTTCAGCTACTATTGGTGCTGCCCCTGTACCTGTTCCACCACCCATTCCACAAGTGATGAAAACCATATCCGCCCCTGTTAAAGCATCTTCTATTTCTTTCTTAGATTCTACTGCTGCTTCTTTTCCAATCTCTGGCTTAGCACCTGCTCCTAAACCATCTGTAAGATTAGCTCCTATTTGAATTTTTACATCGGCTTTAGAATTATTTAATACTTGTAAATCTGTATTAGCAACAATAAATTCAACACCCTTAACACCAGACTCTACCATTCTATTAATGGCATTTCCGCCTCCACCGCCAAGACCTATTACTTTTATTTTTGCTAACTGGTCCATTTCTAATCCGCCTATCATAACCTTCTCCTCCTTAATGATCAAGAAATTGCTCAAACATTGTGTTTATCGTAGCATTATCCTTATTATTTTTACTTATAGAAATTAACTGACTAATGTCTTCCTTACTAAACATTTCACATGTCTTATCTCTAAGTTTTAGTTTATCATCAAAATATTTAATCACACCTAAGACACTAGCGTATTTATTGTGTCGTACTCCAACAGTGGTACTATTATATACAGTTACACGATTCTTTAAAATTTCTTCTGCTAAATACTGAAATCCTGTTATTTCGCTTAACCCACCTAATATGATTATATAACTTATTTTTCTATTTGTTAAGTTTTTTATTTCTTTTTTCGCAATTTTTAGAATTTCTGTAATACGTGCTTCTGTAACCTTGGCAATATCCAGCTGATTAATAAAAATATTTTGTCCTACTTCATTCACTACTTCAACCTCATCATATTGATCAGCATATCGAGATGAACAAACAGCAAAAGTTTCCTTTAATTCACGAGCTTTATTTAAATCAATTTTATAAATATAGGAAAAATCATGATCTACATAATAACTTCCCACTTTTAAAATCGTATTTTTAATCATAATCCCTTTATTATAAATGGAAACATTAGTTGTATCTTCTCCAATATTAATAATTGCTCCAACTTCATTATCTAATTTTTGATTTTTAACTTCAAAATAGTCTGCAACCGTCTTAAATGCAATATCAACAACTTCAATTTCACATATTTGAAAAACATTTAATAAGTTATAGAGATTACTTTTGGGAACCATTGTAATCACAATTCTACCTTCTAAACTTTTAGATACAAGGCCCTTAGGATCTTTTACCATTCTAGAATCATCCAGCTTAAATCCAATAGGCATAGCTGTTACTAATTCATAACCATCATTAATATGATCACTAATTGCCTCTTTTAATAATCTGCTAATATCCTCTCCTGTTATATTATTTTCATCAAAAGTTTCTATTTTCCCACTAACAATATTAAAAATACAATCATCTGTAGGAATACAGGTAATAATTTTTTTTATAGAAACACCAAGTATATTCTCAATTTTTTCAACACATTTATATACAGAATTAGCAACTTTTTTTACATCTACAATTACGCCTCTTTTTATTCCATCAGATTTTTCCTCTTCTTTGGCAATAATTTTAAATTGATTATTTACCTTTTCCGCAGTAATTATTTTAATACTATTCGTACCAATATCTATTCCTGTATATATTTCATTCATACTTGATCTCCTCTCATTATAAATAAATTATACTATAAACAAATATAAAATAAAAGTTTAAATTTTTCATAAAAACATGATTTATTATAGAATTATTTTTCTATTCATTCTTTTTTACTTTCTCTTTTTACGAAATGTTTATAGTAAATAGAAAAGATAGCCTATCATAATGATATTAACTATCTTTTATTTCTATTTTGAAACTACAACAACAGCATGTGCAGTTATCTCATTATCAACATTTGTATAATAAACATTTGAGAAAGCAGAATGATTAATATAATAAGCGGAATTGGGACTTGAAACATAAACAGAAGATGTCCAATGAGAACTACCAAGAACAATCCATTTTGGACATGAATTATGTGATACTGTACACCCTAACGCATACGCCTCTTGTATTGTAATTAATCTTGCTTTTGCTGTTCGTTCTGATAAAGTATAGATATTAGTTGTACACGAACTTGCTGTACTACATCCTGTATAAGCTCCCTCTAAAGATAAAGAAGTTTTACCTAAGGTATAAGTTTGATTATTAACATTGGTCCATCCTTTTGTGATATTTTCTAAAGATACTAATGCTGTAATTGGGCCTTTTGTAATATCAGATGTGGCATTCCATGAAATACCCTTAACTGTATCTTCCTGATCAATCATAGTCATTGTTTTTCCTTCATCAAATATAACATAAAATGTTTTTATTGTTGAACTGTTCACTTTATATTTAATGATCGTTCCTGATGGACAATAATTCTGATTTGAATAATTTATACAGGTTGTTTCTTTACAAGTTGACTCATCACCTATTATACATTTACTATTACTATTTTCCTCGTCATATAAATAAGCTTTTACTATATTAGAGTTTTTATCTTTTATCCTTACAAGTGATGAACAAATATGACCATCTGGACAATGTGATTTGGCAGTTTCATATAATTCATCAATTGCTCCTTGAACATTAGTAGATTTTAGACCTGACTTAGTATTAGAATATGTAATACTATTTCCCGCAATTGTTGTTGCCGCATATACTCCTCCACACAATAGTATTACAATTATTATAATTCCTATTAATATATTAAAATTCTTTTTAAATATTATTCTCATTTTATATCACCTCATATCTTTTATTATTATAACTCTTTAATTTACAATTTTATAGTTCTTTTTGTCGTATCTTCTTACCTTTGTTATATTAACCTATCATACCACTAATCAATTAAAAACATATACGAATATCTTACAAAAAACAAAAGCACGCAAACATATATATAAACGGATATAATAACATTTAATAATATATTAAAAAATAATAATCTCTCCTATTGGCCTCATTATCAGTAATAAATGGAAGAACAGGACTCATCATAATACATACAAAAATACCATTATCAGATCATGTTTTAACTACCTGTAATCTTTTAGAAGATACATACACATTCTTTGAATTTATTTCATTTTTGAGATAAACAAATCCTCACACTTCTTTAAATATATATTACAAAAAAATACCCCTTCTTAACTTGAGGTATTCCATAATAAATAGCACATAATAATCTGTTATATAGATATTGTAAAAAAATGGACTGATAATTAATCAACATTCTTATTATATGATCTAATATTAATCTGTGGATCCAAATCCGCCTGTTCTTTGACCCTCGGCATGATCACCATCAACCATTAAATATTTTTGGAAAATAACTTGACCAATTATATCCCCCTTATGAATAGTAACATCTTCATCTTTCATATTAAAATATTGAAAATAGAAATGTCCCTCATTTGATTGATTATTATAATAATCATGATCAATGATTCCAATTCCATTAGCCATAACTAAACCCTTTTTTGGTCCACTACTCCTATTTACTAACATATAATATTCATCTTCCATACAATAAGCTTTTAACCCTGTTGGAATTAGTGTTGGCTTTATTCCCTTTTTAAAAGATGGAATAACAATATCTTCTGCTGCTTCCACATCATATCCTGCTGAATATTTTGTTTTCCTAACAGGTAAGTTAATCCCCTTATCTTGATATTCCTTTATCACTTCAAATCCTCTACTTCGCATGTACTTTAACTCCTTCTCCCTTTATTTTTATCTCTACTACCTTTTTATTTTTTAGACTCTTTTTTACATCAATCACTCTTTGATTAGAACTTCCTCTAAAAAATAAAGATTTATCCAATAGTTTCTCAACAAATCTACCATCTACAATTACATCAATATAAGATAAAAATTCTCTAGTAAATTCATTTAATAAATACATCTCATCCATAATCTCTTGATCAAATAAATATCCAGTATAACACCATATAGTCTTTTTGGGATACATTTCCTTTATCCTTCTAAGAAGAGGTAATAATCCCTCTTGATTTTTAGGCCACATTGGTTCTCCTCCTAATAGAGATAATCCATCAATATAGTCTTCTCCTAGAAAATTTAGAATTTCTTCTTCTTCCTTTTTTGTAAATAATTGGCCATAATTTTCATCCCAAGCTTCTTTATTAAAACAATTTTTACAATGATGTGGACAACCACTAACGAAAAGAGATATTCTAATTCCCTCTCCATTAGCAACATCATATTTTTTTATTGAGGCATAATGCATAACATTTCTCCTATAAGTGAGTTACTCTAGATTTTATTTCTTTCGTTTTTCCCACATTCCAGAAATTCTCACCTAGATAACCACATGTTCTTCTAGTAACATTCATTTTAGTTTTATCTTTATTTCCACATTGTGGACAAACCCATTCTAAGTCATCAGTAATTTCTATTTCTCCAACGTATCCACAATTATGACAGGTATCAGATTTTGTATTAAATTCAGCATATTGAATATTGTCATAAATAAATTTAACAACATCTTCCATGGCTTTTAAATTATGTTTCATATTAGGTACTTCAACGTAAGAAATACAACCACCTGATGAAATTGGCTGGAACTTACTTTCAAATTTGAACTTAGTAAAAGCATCTATTTTTTGTCTTACATCTACATGATAACTGTTAGTATAATATCCCTTATCTGTTACATCCTTAATCGTGCCAAATCTTTCCTTATCAATTCGTGCAAATCGATAACATAAACTTTCTGCTGGGGTTCCATATAAGGCAAAACCTAATCCTGTTTCTTTTTTCCATTTATTACATTTATCACGCATATAATTCATTACCTTAAGAGCAAATTGCTCACCTTCAGGATCTGTATGGCTTACCCCTTTAATTAATTTTGTAAGTTCATAAATTCCAATATAGCCAAGTGAAATAGTTGAATAACAACTATTTAAATATTTATCAATCTTTTCTCCCTTTTTCAATCTAGCAATCGCACCATATTGCCAATGAATTGGACTAGTATCACTAACTGTTCCAAGTAATGCTTCATGACGACACATTAATGCTTCATAACAAAGTTCTAATCTTTCATCAAATACCTTCCAAAATGTTTCCTCATTCCCCTCTGCTACAATACCAATCTGAGGTAAATTAATAGATACTACTCCTTGATTAAATCTTCCTTCAAATTTATATTTACCATTCTCATCCTTAAAAGGAGATAAGAAACTTCTGCATCCCATAGGACTGAAAACATTCCCTTCATAATTTTCACGCATTTTTTTCGCACTAATATAGTCTGGATACATTCTCTTGCTTGAACACTTTACAGCAAGTTTTGTTAGATAGTCATACTTACCACCCTTTAAGCAATTATTTTCATCCAAAACATAAACTAGTTTAGGAAAGGCTGGAGTAATGTATACTCCCTTTTCATTTTTAATTCCTTCATCTCTTTGACGAATAACCTCTTCAAATAACATTGCATTTTCTTCAATATAAGGGTCATCTTCTTTTAAATACATAAATAAAGTTACAAAAGGAGATTGTCCATTAGTTGTCATCAAAGTATTAATTTGATATTGAATAGTTTGCACCCCTGCTCTTACTTCATCTTTAACTCGGTCAGCAACCAAGCTTTCAATTTCTTCTTTAGATAGACTTTTTCCATATTTTGCTTTAATATGTTTCTTAAATTTATCTTTACTTTTCTTAATAAATTTGCCCAAATGGGAAAGATCAACAGATTGGCCACCATACTGATTAGAAGCAACAGCAGCAATAATTTGAGTGGTAACTGTACAGGCTACTTGAAAACTCTTTGGCGATTCAATCATTTTACCATTCATCACTGTACCATTATCTAGCATATCTTCAATATTGATTAGACAACAATTAAATATTGGTTGAACAAAATAATCAGCATCATGAAAATGTAATACTCCTTCATCATGTGCCTTACTGATTTTTTCTGGAAGTAAAATTCTACGGGTTAAGTCTCTTGATACCTCCCCAGCTATATAATCCCTTTGAGTTGATGCTAAAGTAGTACTCTTATTAGAATTTTCTTCTGCCAATTCCTTATTGGCATTTTTAATTAAACTTAGTATCGATTCATCTGTTGTATTAGCCTTCCTAACTAAAGCTCTTGTATATCTATAAGTAATATACTCTTTAGCAAGAGCAAACTTATTAAGAGACATTAATTTTTCTTCAATAATATCTTGAATATCCTCTACGACCATTCTCCTTTTATTCAATCCCTCTATATATTTAACAATGTTTTCTATTTGGCGATCTGTTATTCTATCATTTTCTGGAACACAAATATTAGCCTTTCCAATAGCAATTCTTACTTTCTCACGATCATAGTCAACACTTTTTCCATCTCTTTTAATTACTTTCATAAATACATCTCCTTCTACTGTTACAAAAACATCATAAAATATTATTCTAAAAAAATCTGTTGCAAATGCAACAATTTTACATTATAATATTTTAAAAAAAAAGGAGAGTTTTTAGATGCTTATAAAACCTACAATTTATGAAAATATAGAAGCAAAAAGTTTACAAAAATTATTAACAAGTTTACAGTCAAATACACTTTTTTACAAATCTGGTCAAACGATTGCCTATTCTATTAGAAATAGAAATTTAATTGGCATTATGGAAAACGGTGATGCCAATTTAATTCGATTTGATTATAATGGGGACAGAACCATTATCGATGAACTATCTTCTGGTGATATTTTTTCTGATATGTTTATTTCTACTAATAGTAGTGAATTATCTGTTATTGCAACTACTAACTGTAAAGTCACTTTTATTGAATATGAAGAGTTATTAAAAAAATGTAGAACGAGTCAAACGGCTGTTATGCTACTCCATAATTTATTTCAAGTTGTTTCAAAAACTCTAATTAAAAGAAATGAAAGAATTGAATTACTTACTACTAGAAGTATTCGAAGTAAATTACTAGCTTACTTTGAATTACAGTCAAAAAAGAACAATTCCAAAATTTTTAATTTAAGTTATTCTTATACTGATCTAGCCGATTATTTAGCAATCGACCGTAGTGCCATGATGAGAGAATTAAAGGCCTTAAAAGAAGATAGCCTAATTCAAGATATCAATAAAAAGATTACGATTCTTTACTAAAATAATTCATCGCTATTATTTGCTAAATTAGAGAAAACAAAAAAATAAGATTATTTAAATCTTACTTTTCTATATTAAGATTAATGATTTAAAAGGGTTAAACTAACCTTTTTCTTTTCTATAGAGATTTCATCTACATAGCATGTTACAATATCCCCTACACTAAATAATTCTCTTGGATTTTTAATAAATTCATGTGATAGTTTTGATATATGAGCAAGTCCATCATTCTTTAGTCCAATATCAATAAATAAACCAAAGTCTACTACATTACGAACTACCCCTTCTAATTTATCTCCTATATGTAAATCCTCAATATGAAGAATATCACTTCTTAAAATTGGTTTAGGCATTTCATTTCGAGGATCTCTTCCTGGAGTTTTTAAAGAAGAAATAATATCTGTTAATGTATAATGATCTGTATCTAGTTCAACAGTTAATTCATCTAGCCTAAGCTCTTCTAATTGTTTAGTTAAATCTGTATTTCCTATATCGTTAACTGTATAATTTAATTTTTCTAAAAGTCTCATTGCAACTGGATAACTTTCAGGATGAATTGATGTTTTATCTAAAGGATTATCCCCTTCTAATATACGAATAAAACCAATAGACTGTTCATAAACTTTTGGTGTCATCCCCTTTAACTTATGAACATCTTCTCGTGATACAAATTTACCGATTTTATCTCTAGTTGCAAGAATTTCATCAATTGTTTTCTTAGTGAGTCCTGATACATAATGAAGTAAACTACGACTTGCTGTATTAATATTGACTCCAACTTCATTTACTACCTTGCTGACAACGAAATTTAAGGATTCATCTAACTTTTTAGGAGTAACATCATGTTGGTATAGTCCTACTCCTATACTTCTTGGTTCTATTTTAACAAGTTCTGCTAAACTATCCTGAAGACGCCTACCAATACTAATAGCACTTCTTTTTTCAACTGTTAAATCAGGAAATTCCTGAATAGCTAGATCACTCGCAGAATAAACACTTGCACCCGCTTCACTAACAATAATATATTCTACTTTTCTTTTAGCCTCTTTAATGGTATCAGCAATAAAACTTTCACTTTCTCTAGATGCTGTTCCATTTCCAATTGCTACAATATCAATATCATATTTTTCAATTAGTTCTAAAACTTTCTTCTTAGAGTTTTCAATATCATTATGGGGTTCTGTTGGATAAATAACTGCTATTTCTAATGGTTTTCCTGTTTTATCAAGGACTGCTAATTTACAACCTGTACGAAAAGCAGGATCTAATCCTAAAACAGTTTTTTCCGCCATCGGTGGAGTTAATAATAATTTTTCTAAATTATTAGAAAAATTAACAATAGAATCTTCTTCTGCTATTTCTTTCAAATCACTTCTAATTTCCCTTTCTATACTAGGTAAAATTAAACGTTTTAAGCTATCTACAATAGCATTTTTAACCACATCTACTACAAAAGAGTCTTTATTTTTGATTAATTTACTTTCTAAATAATTAATGATACTATCTTTATCATAAGTTAAACTAATAGAAAGAATCCCTTCTTTTTCTCCTCGATCAAGGGCCATTACACGGTAAGATTTGATTTTTTTTATTGAATCTGTGAATTCATAATACATTTCATATACTTGATCAGAATCTTCAGCATTTTTTTTCATTTTGCTTGTAATTTGTCCACTTCTACTAATAAAATTTCTAATATATTTTCTATAACTCGCATTATCACTAATCCATTCACTAATGATATATCCCGCATTAATTATAGCAAATTCTGTATCTTTTACTTGCTCATTAATAAATTTACTACTAATACTTTCTAATGTTCCTCTAATTGGAAATGACATAATAATTTTAGCAAGATCTTCTAATCCCATCTTGATGGCTTCAGTTGCTTTAGTTTTTTTCTTTTCTTTATATGGACGATACAAATCTTCTACATCAACTAGTTTTTCACACTTCATAATAGAAGTTCTTAACTCTTCAGTAAGAAGTCCCTTTTCATCAATTAATCTAATGACATCTTCTTTCCTTTTTAATAAATTTACTTGATATAGATAAACCTCATTTATCTTTCTAATCTGTTCCTCATCTAATGCCTTTGTTGCTTCTTTTCGATATCTAGCAATAAAGGGAATCGTATTTCCCTCACTAAGTAATTTCAAAACTACCTCTACTTGGTTTTTAGTAATATTAAGGTTATTCGCTATCTCTTGTACAATTACTTCATTCATATTCTTTCCTCCATATCTATTTTAACAAAATCAAATAGAGAAAAAAAGTATTGACTTTCATTGCATAATTCATCTAAATAATTTTATTTTTCTTATAATATCATCTAATATAAAATCCTATATAAATGACAATTATTTCATAAAAAAAACAATAATCACTATTCTATTACTGTTATCCAATATTACCTTTATAAAGATTGATTAAATTCATCTTTACCTAATTTTTTTCTGTTGTTCCATATACATTCACCTTAACAGTAAAATCCTTTGAATTTCTAGCATCTTGGTAATTTTCATCAATCCACATTCTAAGTCTATAATAGTAAACGACAGAAGAATTCACAACTCCCGTATCCATAACCATACTCCCCTCTGGAGAACCAAAAGTAGTCCTTTTTTCTAATGGTATATAATGCGTTGGTTCCAATACAGAAGAGTAATAATTAGCATCACTACTTCTTTCTAAATATATTTTTACTTCTTGATTTCCTAACGTTGATTGTTTTTGTTTTTCTGCTACCACCTCATAAGCAATAGAAAAATTTCCTGTTACATTAATACTAACATTAAAATCAAAAACTTGGCCTTCATCCATTAAAAATCTACCCTCTTCATCACTAATAGGCAAAGCATTTTCCATTCTAACACGATTAGTACCTTCTGTATAAATCATCGTAATAGCCCCTGTTGTTACACTATTTACTTTATTCCCCATACCAATAAAAGAAATCGTTGCATAACTAATACCAACCACTAAAAAAAGTACTAAAACAAATAACAAAAATTTAAAATATACTTTCCTTTTCTTCTCATACAATTCATTTTTCATATTTATACCTCTTTATTTTCTAATACAATACTATCACTAATTATTTTTTAATTCAATAAAGATTCCATCATTTTTTTTGATAAATAGTAAAATTTTCTATTACCCCAACTACCTTAGTGTTCTGATAAAAATATTCCAGTACCTTCTGATCAAGTTGAGTTTTTCTCTTTATATTCTGTTTTAATAATAAATCATCAACTAAAAAAATAGTATCATTAGAATAATTTTTTATTTCTCGAATTGCATTATTACTACCCTCAAAACCCATATTTCCATAATTTAATAAATCCAAATACCTCTCAACTCTTAAATGATTAGAAATCTTATAAACATAAGAAGTAGAAGTAATAAAGACAATCCTTTTATTCCGATTTTTCTCAACAAATTGATTAACCTGTTTAATATTTTCTACAACATAATCAGGTAAATAATAATATTCAAAATTAGAAACTTGATTAGGATAAATAAAATGACCTTTAAAATCTGATACAAGCAGATTAAAACTAATAAAGAAAATAGGCAAAACAAAAATATAAAAATAGAATCCACTTTCCTTAATCCTTTCTACAAAAAGAGAAAGAAAAACAACTAAACTTAAAACAAAGTGAGCAGAATCAAATGTCGGATAATTAAAGAAAAGAAAGCATAATACATAATAGTAACTCTTTTCTTCACGATTTTGAATAATCCTATTTAATGTATAAATAATCATACCCAAAAATAGAAAAAAAACCAAATTAAAATTTCTATTTTTTTCATAAAAATTAAACATCCCTAAAAAACATTGATCAATAAAAGAATAAAGATTATGATTCATAAGAAAATAAAAAAAGAATAAAACAAAAATACTAACTACACCAATTAATCTTTTCTTAATACAAGTTTTATCCTTCGCTAAATATAATGAAGCAAGAATAAAAAGGAATCCTATAGACTGCTTTGTAAAAAAAGATAAAGAAGCAATTATTCCCACTGTATAATCAAAGTGTTCTTCTTTCTCTAAATAGATTAAAAGTAAAAAAAACAAATACAATAGTAAATTATAATTACATAAAAAAATAAAAAGTGGTGATGGAATAAAGAAAAAAAGTAAAAATAAGTAAGTTTTTTTTCCAAATAATCGAAACATAAAATAGCAAATAATCGTTAACAATATAGAATAACTAATAGCAAAAATATGAATTCCCTTTGAAAAAATTAGAGGAATAGAAAAAAGAATAGAGGTTAATGGAGGAACCACCATATTAAAATCTTGATAAGGATCTAATCCTGTAATAATATTATAACTAAATCCATAACTCCATAAATAATCACAAAATAAATTATTATAAAATAGTTGCCATCCCAAAAAGAGGAAAAACAACAAGATATACTTCATGTTTTCTTTTTTTAAAATTCTTTTCATACTTACTCCATAATCTTAAAATGGTTGCCACTATCTAAATAAAGAATCCCCTTCTTTCCTTCAATCTGTTGTAATACTTGATTATAATAATTAATCATATCAAATTTAGTCAACGTTAAATAAACACTATTTCCATCACTCATATATATAAGAAAACGATCCTTATCATATTCATTGGGAACATACTTCACCTCAGATATTTTCTCAAGAACATCTGAATGAATTGTTAAAAATTCTTCAATTAATTTTTGATATTTCTCTTTTACTACAGAATTAGTTAATTTAGGAACCACACAATCAAAATCTAATGCCAGTTCATCACCATTTTCTAAAATATATTTATCCGTTAAACCATTTTTTAAAATAATTCTATACTCTTTAACATGAATAGTAAGGGTATTAAATAAACCTTTTTTAATTATAACATTTTTCACAATAGGCAGTTTTTCTAAATTTTGTTTCATTTGGTGAGACAAAGTCAAAAAGAAAGATGGATAATCCTTTAACCCTGCCTTCTCAATAATTTCCTCATCTGATAGATAAATATTTCCTCTAATATTAATATTTTTAATAGGAGAACTCAATATAATATAAACAGAAAAAACTAGTATTCCTACAACAATTAAGAATATTAGAAAATGAAAAATTTTAATTTTTCTTCTTTTCACTAGTTTTTTCGCCATACTCTACTCCCAATTTACAAATTCTTGTTCTACCTTCAAATCAATATCATAATGTTCTTTCACACTCTTTTTTACAAATTCAATCAATTCTTTAATATCAGTTGCTGATGCTGTCCCATTATTAATCACGAAATTAGCATGTTTTTCACTAACCTGTGCCCCACCTTTTTTTAATCCCTTCAAACCTAAATCCTCAACTAATTTACCAGCAGGATCATAGCCTTCTGGATTTCTAAAAACAGAACCTGCAGAAGGGTATTCTAAAGGCTGACTTGCCATTCTCCTAAGTTTTCTATCCTTAATTACCTTCTCAATCTCAGACCTCTTTCCCTTTTTCAATTTTAAAATAACCTCTAAACAAATATAATCTTGATGTTTTTGCAAGAAAGAAGTCCGATAATGAAAATCAAGTTCTTGATTCGTTAAGGTAATAATCTTTAAATCTGGTGTTAACACCTTAACAGAAGCAGTAATATATCCCATATCACTTTTATAAGCTCCTGCATTCATAAAAATAGCTCCTCCTACTGTTCCTGGAATACCTGCTGCAAACTCAAGCCCCGTTAAAGCACGACGTGTAGCAATAAGAGAAAGTCTCATCAACGAAAATCCCGAACCAACTATAATCTTATTATCAATAATCTCTAATTGATTAAACTCTGATAATTTAATTAGAACATGTTCATATTCTCTATCACTAAACAGTAGATTAGAACCATTACCCAATACTTTATATTTCAAATGATACTTTTTAATCAATTTAATTAATAAAACAAGACGATCCTCATCTTTTGGATAAATAATACACTTAGCTCTTCCACCTACTTTATAAGTTGTATATTTAGATAAAAATGCATTTTCTTCCACCTTACCAATATTATTTTCTGCTACCTCTTTTAAAAATTGCTTCATTTTAATCAACCTCTACTAACTTCTTTATTTCATTATACACCTTAGTAGCACTATCTGTAACTCCTAATTTGCGTGTTTGAGCAGACATTTTTTGGTAAAGTTTAGAATCATTAAATATTTGTTCAATTAAAGAAAGAACAACATCCACCTGAAAATTTTTCTCTTCTAAAAGAAAACATGCTCCTCTTTTTTCTAATTCCTCTGCATTTTTTAATTGATGATTATTAGCAACATAAGGAGATGGTACTAAAATAGAAGGAAGACCAATAGCCGTAACTTCAGCAATCGTAGAAGCCCCCGCTCTAGAAATAATTAAATCAGCAACCTTTAACAATTGAATTAAATTACTAAGAAAAGGAACAACCCTAACATTTTTAGGAATATCAATATGCTCATAATCAGCATAATATTTTTCACCTGTAATTAATAAGACTTCATAATCTTTATCATAAAATTTCTGAACTAACTCTAATTCCTTTTCATTCATCGTAGCAGATCCTAAAGACCCCATAACAATAACAACCAATTTACGATTAAGAGAAAAACCAAATTCACGTTTAGAAACCTTCTTAATCATTGTAATTTCCTCACTACGTGGATTACCTGTATAAACTACCTTTCCACGAGGAAAATAATCTACCGTTCCAGGTAAAGATACTAATACTTTATCGACAATTTTAGAAAGAGCTTGATTCGATAATCCAGGAATAGAATTCTGTTCATGGATAATAGTTCTATAATTCAAACTATGTGCAGCTTTAATAACAGGAGCACTAACATATCCCCCTACTCCAATAACAATATCTGGTTTAAAATCTTTTATAATTTTCTTTACCTTGTTCATCGCTTTGACATACTTACGAAAAACAACAAAATTTCGAAAAATATTCTTCCGATTAATTCCCTCCATTTCAATACCAATAAATTGAATATGCTCCTTAGGAATTAACTTTGCTTCCATTCTATCAGTTGTTCCAATATACAAAATTTCACTATCAACTTCTTGTTCTTTGATTTTATTAATAATTGCTAAAGCTGGATAAATATGACCTCCTGTGCCACCAGCAGAAATGATCACTCGCATAATGTTCCTCCTACTCTAAATGTATGTTCTACAAGGAAAAAAAAGAAGTCTAATAATTCTACTAGGCCCCTGTATCAAAATCTGTTTTATCTTCCAAGATAGCTTTTACCTGCAACTTAGCATGGAAATGAAGACCCGCAATTTCATTTGTTGCCTTCTCATCTATCCAAAGTCTAAGCTTATATTGATCAGTCATTCCCTTCTTCAAAGTAGTTGTATAAATAATACCATTTCGCTCATCCAACTGTTCAATTAGACTATTTTCATCTTCTCTTTGAATAGAATATCTAATTTTAGACCACGGTAATTTCTTATTTGAACAATTATCACTTTGGTATCTAGCATCATCATCTAAAAGATAAATCTGATATTTAGCAATTTCTGTTCCAGTATTTTTAATAGAAAAATTATAAGATTCTCCATTAATAGCATCTTGATCACTAATAGGAACAGAATCAATTAAAGTAAGAGCTTTATCCTCATTTAGCTCTAAAACTAAAGTACCCGTTTTCAATGTACTTTCACCACTAGAACTCTTAAAATAAGTAAATAATGCATAACTAGCCACTAAAAAAACTACTAAGAAAATAACAACCAAAGCTATCCAATATTTTTTTTTATTTATCTTATCCAATTTAATCACCTGTCTCTACCATTATTATACAAATATTTACATCTAAAGTAAAGTTCTAAATTTCCACTACTTCTAATATCCCATGAAATTGAAAATCCCTATCTATCACTAAAGAATGTTGAGATATCCAAAAACGAATTGTATAATTAACTTCCTTCATTGGTCCAATAAATCGATCAACAATAATTCCTTCTTCTAAATCATCTAGATTGTAAATACTACTAACTTCACCCTCACTATGAATACCCACTTTAATAATATTTAATGGAATTATTTTAGTATCATTGGAACTCTTAGACATATCATCCCTTAATCTTACAACATATCGTACTTTTTTATTGATATTATTTTTGACAGTAAATGTATAAGGTTTAGAAGATAATCCTACTGCATCACTAACTGGATTAACTTTTGTTAATGAAATTCGATTTCCATTTTTATTATGGAAAGCTACTTCCAAAGATTCAGAAGATAAAATTTTATCTCTTGTATCCTTAAACCGATCATAAATATAATAAATAGATAAACAAGCAAAAAGCAAAATAACTAAAATGAAAAGTACATTTTTAATAATAAACTTTCTCTGTATTTTCTTATAATATGCATAATTCATAGGCCACCTCACCAATACTAATAATATCGTATCTTTTTTTTTAATACTTGTAAAGTTTTATTTAAAATTATCTGTAAACAAATAAGCTCACTTGTAAAATAATACTAGATAAGATAGAATAATTCTAGATAAAGGATGTGATTTTCTTGAAGAAAAAAATAATCATTATTTTTTTACTACTCCAGCCCCTTCTTGATATCCTAGCAGGATTAAATTTTCTAAACGGAACTCATCTAATAATAAGAGGTCTATTCTTTCTATATTGTCTTTTAGACGTAATCAAAGAAAAAAAAAGCAACAAAATAGTACTACTTTTAACAACCATAATGTTTATTTATTTTTGTAGTTATTTATTTTTCTATCATTATAATTTAATAGATTCTATCCGCTATACTTTAAAATTATTTTATCTTCCATTTACTGTATTATTTTTCTATAACAATAAAGAAAATTTAAACCAAAAATATATTTACATCATTTTATTTACCTATCTTATTTTACTAATTAATTTTTATATTTTTAATATAGGAGAAAACATATATAAATCAGAAATTAAAAAGATTGGCTTTAAAGGAGTATTTAATTCAATTAATGAATTTAGTGCAATTATCATTACTCTTTTCCTCTTATCCCTAGACTATTTCAAAAAAAAGAAAAAATATATCTGTATTACAATAACAATGATTTTAATGATTATAGTTAGTATGATGACAGGAACCAAAGTAGTACTAGGAGGAATATTCATCGCACTAATTTATCTTTTATATCATCCATTTATTAATTTAGTTAAAAAACAAACAATAAAAAAGAAAATCATCATTCTATTAATTATAGTATTTTCAATTATCGGAGGTTTCATCCTAGTAAAAAATACAACTGCTTATCAAAATGCAATTGTTCAAGCAAAATTCTTTAAAATTAAAAACATCATTTCTATAGAAGGAATAAATAAGGTAATATTTAATGATCGTTTTAGTTTCATTTCAACTAACCAAAAAGACTTTAACAATGCAACAATATATGAAAAATTATTGGGATTAAAATATAATAATTCTAGAAAAGATGTAGAAATAGATCTCTTTGATATCTTTTATCGATATGGAATAATAGGACTATTAATCATAACTTCTATAATTATCTACTATGGATATAAATCAAGATTAAAAGATGGATATCTTTTAACTTTTATCTTACTAATCCTAATCAGCGAAACATCTGGACATGTCCTAATTTATCCTGCAGTTAGTCTATATTTTGGAGTAATCATAAACTTAAATAACCAATTTAAAAAAATACAAAAAAAGAGCTATGACATATAATACAGTCATAACTCTTTTAATTTAAAATTATTATTTTGAAATTTCTACTACTGCAAAAGTACCACTTTGTTGAGCAGAACCAATACGACTAACAAACCCTGAACTATAAACCAAAAAAGCATCCTTTTCATTCGATGAGTAACTAGAAGAGGTCCAATAAGATCCACTTGCTGGTGTTAAGTATTTTGGACAAGAATTATTACTCCATCCACATCCAAAACTAGTTGCTTCTTGTAATGTAAGTAATCTCGCCTTTGCTGTTCTTTCTGAAAGAGTATAAGTATTTGTTTCACACTTTAAATTATTATTACACCCTGTATACATCGTATCCCCTGTTAATGAAGCACCACCTAATGTATAAGTAAGATCATGTACATTATTCCAATTTTCAGTTGCATTTTCTAAAGCAGCCAAAATGGTTATAGGTCCTTCACTATTAACATTATTCTCATTCCATTTTATCATATTTAAAACTGCTGTTCGAGTCTGCATAACCAACACATTTCCTCGATCAAATAATACATGAAAATCTTTAGTTGTGGTACTATTTACTTTATATTTTACAATTGTTCCAGCAGGGCAACTACCCTCAGACTCTTCTTTATAACACTTTGAATATTGGCATGTAGCCTCATCACCTGATACACAATAATTATCTGATCCTTCCACATCATTATAAGTATATATTGCTACTATATTTCTATTTTTAGGTGAATCCGGAGTACGATAATCTACATATCTAAGTTTTATTTTTCCCCTATAAATTAAACTAGTATCTCCTGTAAGTTCTATTGTAATCGTATCCTTTTCTCCTGCTACCAAATCTCCTACTACTAAAGTTGTTTTATCTGCTGTTACTTGAATATTTGGAGATGCAATAGATGAAGAAGTAGAAGTTATATTACAGATAATATCTACTGGAGAAATTGTATTACTACCATCATGCTCCAAATAAAGTTCATACCCTGAACTAACAACTCCCCTGTTTTCAACAGTAAAAGTATACCTTTTTCCAAGTTGGATATCATTCTTTCCCTCCCCATATATTCCAATATACTTTGTTCCTGTACCGACTATAATCTCTTTATCAGTATTAACCGTTTTAGTAAAAAGGGCATAAGTTATCCCTCCTCCAATTAAAATAACTGTTAATAGTAATGGTACAATTACAAATAGATTTATTCGCATATCTTTATTGGTCATACTTACACCTCTCTATTTTCTATTTAAATCTTATCATCATTTTATCTCTTTTGCAACATTTTCAAATCCATATTTGAAAAAAATAGAACCATAACAAAATGCTTCTATTTACTCTTTACTCTTTTCAATTGTAAAAGTATAAGACTTTAATACTTTCTTATCTACTACCATATCAATTCTTGAATTTCCATTCGCCTCAGTATCTGGTATAACAACCCCCATAGTATCAATCACCTCATTATTTTCCTTTCTAAATACAACGTTAACATACTCTTGTTTAAAAGCCTCATTAGAGTGATTAATAACATTAATTGCTATATGATTTAACTCTTTTTCTTCAATTACTTCTATATCAGAAAAAGTTAAGTTTCCATACTTCTTATCTTCAATTAACTTCTTAGAAATCGTTGCTACATCATTACGATTATTTCCCTTCATAATCTTAGTAGCTACAAACCCAAAAACGATTGCCAAAAGAACAACTAAAACTGCAACAATCACCTTTGTATTTTGATTTAAATTAATTTTTTTCATTTCTATCACCTCTATATTATTCTTTTATACCTCTACAGCACCTCTAATATCCCTTTCATTAAATGGTTTCAATATAATTTTTCTAATATCATACTTCTTTACCTCTAAAAGAATCTCATCTGCACCAACACCAGTAATTACTGTTGTTGGAATCTGATGAAATAAATTATTCTGCCTAAAATATTCAAGTACTTGAAGTCCATTAACATTAGGCATATTTAAATCAAGAAGCATTGCACTAATATTATACTTGCCACTACGAATAATCTGAATTGCTTCATTTCCATCTGTAGCCTCCAAAACTTGATATTTTTGATGAAAAACAGTTTGAATAAATCTTTTAATTACTGCCGAATCATCTACTACTAGTATGGTAGCCTTATTTCCATCTATACTTTTAATCTCCTCCTTAACAACATCCATTCCCATATATTCTCTAACAATATTTAAAACTCGATCAAGCTCTGATATAAATTCAGGAAAATGTTCAGAAACATAATACATATTGTTTTGTTTGCCGGCCATTTCATGATTTAAAGCAAGCTCAGCTAAATGATCAAAACCAAAATATTTAGAATCACTTTTAACTGAATGAGCATAAATAGCATAATTAGCCATATCAGATATTTCCTTATATTTTTCCAAATTACTTTTCTTAGTAGTAATCTCTGTAACAAAATCTTTTAAGGTTTCATTATAGGTTTCCATATCACCAAATAATTCTAAACTTTTCTCAATATTTACCCCATTTTGAATTAAAAAGTTCCTATCTTTCATATTTTATTATTCCCTCCTAAAAAAGTCTCCAAAACTTTTTCTAATTCTACCTTTTCAATCGGTTTTGCCAAATAATCATCAAATCCCTGATTCAAGTATTCTTCTCGCATCCCTGATAAAGCATTAGCAGTTAAAGCAACAACAGGAATATTAAAATTCTCTATTTCCCTTAATTTTTTTAGGGTCTCTTTTCCATTCATCTTAGGCATCATATCATCTAATAAAATTAAATCAAACTCTTCCTTTAAATTAATTTTATCAATACATTCAAAACCACTTTGAACAGGAATTACTTGAACACAATACTTACTAAGCAACTTTTGTGCAACTTTCAAATTGAGTTTATTATCATCTACTACTAATATCTTTCGGTTAGTATAATCATAAACAGGATTACTAGTTTCTGTCAAGACCTCTAATTTTTCTGATTGATCAATATCAGTATTTTCTTCTCTTACTATTTTTTGATCAATATAAGCAGTAAATTTAGATCCTTTTCCATAAACACTCTGAACAGTTATTTCACCATTCATCAATTCCAATAATTTTTTAGTAATTGCAAGTCCAAGGCCTGTTCCCTCAATTGTAATATTTTCCTCTTCATCTAATCGATCAAACTTATTAAATAAACGATCAATTTGTTCAGATTTAATTCCCTTACCTGTATCCTCAACTGAAATAATAAACCTACATACATCATCCTTAACCAAGGAACTAACTTTAAAATCAATATATCCTTCTTCAGTATACTTAGCAGCATTAGTCAGCAAATTCAAAATAATTTGTTTGATTCTTCCCTGATCACCATATAACCTTTTAGGAATTGTCGAATCAATATAAGTACGAAACTCAATTGGTTTATTACCAATTCTTACTTTAGTCAACGATTGTAAATCCCGAAAAATTTCACTAGGCGAATAAACCTTATTGACAACTTCTATTTTATTTGCCTCAATTTTAGAAATATCTAAAACTCCATTAACGATTTCTAAAAGACTATTAGAAGCAGAAATAATATCTCGAATATCCTCTTTAGCGCTATCAGGCATTCCTTCTTCTTCAGATAACGCCTGACTAAAACCAGTTATCGCATTAAGAGGGGTTCTGATCTCATGAGACATATTAGCAAGAAATTCAGTTTTTGCCTTATTCGCTCTATCTGCCTCGCCCTTTGCAATATTAAGTTCACTAATCATCTGTAAATCAGGATTTTCAATTGTAAAATACATTAAAAATGTAACAAATGTTTCTACTGGTGTGATTAATAACAATCCTGGATATAGTCTTTGCATATAGGCAATAATAAAACTAAGAACAGAATAAATATACAATGGCAAATATCTTTTATTACGAATATTTCTAATATTTTTAAACAAAGAAAATAACCATGTAATTGCATAAATTAAACTAACTACATATATCACATCTACACTCATTCCATAAGCATTTGCTCCATATTGGGTAATCCTATATTTAATGGGTAATATAATAATAATAATAATAACAATACTATAAAATAAAAGATATACCCAAATTCTTTTCAAATAGTTAAACTTTTTTTCTTCCAACTTAGAAATTTTGGATATATTATTAATATAAATCGTAAAGGTAGTAATCCATAACAGCAATATCATTAAATAAGTTTTAATAACAAAATCACTAACAAAAAATGTATAATGATAAGAAAAATAAGTACAAATAAACTCCATTATAAGAGAAATCAGATTAGAAACGATTAGTATTTTATATAATTTTGTTTCATAACTAGTAATTCTTTGCTTAGAAAAAAATACAATATTAAGCAAAATACTAAAAAACAGACAACAAGTTGGCAAATATAAAGAACTCAAAATCATAAAACCACTCACTCCTATTATATCTATTTAAATTATAACACTAATTTCATATTAATGTAAATGAAAACAATATGATATTGATAATCATATTTAGTATGAGATAATTGGCTCTCATCTATATTTGATTTTATATTTTTACTGAATGCTTTTGCTTTTTAGATTTCTCACCTGCATAGCAGATGATTTTATTATGGAAAACTGATGCTTTCCATAATAAAATACATGTCATATGACATGCACTTTTCTAAGACTTAACGAACCGTTTTGTTTTTTCTATCTGGTTATTTTCCAAATATTTTGAAAAAGATATACAATCATTATCTACTTTTGGAATTAAACATTGGCAAGATACCCCTTCTGCCTCTAAAGCAGGAACATTTCTCTTACCACAACCAGTTAGAGGAAATGATTCTTGATTGCTTCTGACTCTAAATAAAACTCTACTAATAACCTCTAAAGAAAAAGAACCTTGAAGCCTTATATAAGCATTCTTTAATACTTCTTCTAATTTTGCACTATCAGGTTGTAATTCAATATGAGCAACTAAAGTATCCTGGCCTGTATTATCTGTTACATTTACCACCTCACAAGATAATATATTTTTAATATCTTTCAAAATTACATCTGCAACCTCGAATGTTGGTATAATTTCATTTGCAACTATTAACTCATTTCCCATTCTACCCTTCATATGAACAGAATTTCCCTTATCAAGATAAGCCCACACTTTTTGATCACCATGTTTTCTGCCATACTTATCTTTAATATAGAATTCTTCCGTAGCTTGTCTATTATTATTGTAACCCTTCATTGTACAAATTGAATCAGCTGCCAATCTACCTAATTCATTTGGTTTACAAATTGATCCATCAGCTTTCAAAACAATTGGTTTAGCAAGTAAAAATGGCTTCATTCCAGCATCTCCACAAATACTAAATTTATCCCGTAAAGATTGGAATAATTGAAAATAAAGTCCTCCATGCTCACAATCACCCCCACCTGTAGAAAGTCTAGCTGGTCCTAATGGTCTAGGTAAATGATTAAGTCCAGCTTTCATCCTAGCAAGTCCTTGGTCAATAAATCTAAGTTCATTTTTAGAAGTTGGTTCCCCTACTGAGGTTGCAACGTACAACTCTCTTAACTCAACCCCATTCGGATATTTTTCTTTATTCTGACTATCTTTTATTGCTTGTATATAATGACTCCTAGTAGCAAGTGCCATATTAACCTGATTAATAATTAATGACGTTAAAAAGAAAAATTTACAATAAATTGGTTCTAAAGCAACTATACCACATTGACATAACACATCTGAAACACTACTAATAATACCTGTATTAGAATGAGGAGGAATATATGCCAAACCACTAATTCCCTTCATTGAAGGAAGAGCAGAATACCTAGTATCATGTGACATTGCCATAGCAATAAGACTCCTATTTCGATGAACAATAGCTTTAGGACAAGTAGTTTGAGTAGATCCACTTGTATAAGTAATAAGAAATTCATCATTCAATTTTCCTTTTTCTAAGGTCATGCCTTTATAATTTTTTCCACTTTGAACAAATTCGATAAAATTCATTACAGTAGAATCCTCATCTTGATAATCCTGTACTTTACTTCGATAAGTAAATAATGGATCATCCATCATCCAATAATTGAATTGATCATATTGAACAGAATCAGCAAGAGAAGAAATAATTTTTTTCTTAACATTAGTATCCTTTACCAAATCCTTAATCTTACTATATTGATCATCCGTTGCAATTAATATGTCAGAATGAGTACTATTGATAATACTTTTAATATAATCCTGATCATAATCTGCGCCAAAAATATTTAATTTAGCACCTATCTTACTAGCAGCTAATAAAACATAGATCAACTCTGGAGTATTAGACATACAAACAGGGAGCTCATCCCCTTTTAAAACTCCAAAATACTTTAGTGACTTTGCTACCTCTTCAACCCTTTCGAATAATTGGTCGTAAGTAATTTTATTTCCTCTATAAAACAAAGCAACTTTTTCTAAATTATGCTTATTTCTTTCATATACTTCTTCATACCACGAATGATTATGGCTCATCTTTAAATCTTTATAAAATTCTAACAATTTTTTTCTTTTTCTAGATGAAGATAGAACACCTCTCATCTCTTTCTTTACCAATTTAGCTTCTAAAAGTTGTTGAATATTATAAATATTTAATAACATATTTTTCATTATTTCCTCCACATTTTCATTATAAACAGATAAAACATGATTGTCTATCAAATATCAATTTTTTCCCTTTTTAAGGCATTATTATAAAATGAAATTCCATCTTTTTCAACAAAAATCTATAATTTGTAAGTTTTAGACCTTTTTCTACATATTTTTCTGTTTTAAAAAGAACATAGTATTTTTATGATTTTAGGTAAAAATATTATTAATCCTATAATAACAGATATTATAGCAAAAATAAGAACTGCCCCTGCTGAAGTATCTTTTGCTATCTTAGCCAACTGATTTTGATTAGGACTACAAAGATCTACTATCCTTTCAATAGAAGTATTAAAACACTCTGCAGCAATAACTAATCCAAATAAAATAATACATATAATCCACTCTGATAAATGAATATGCAAAAAACATCCAAAAAAAATAACCATAAACATAATTAAAAAATGAATTTTCATATTTCTCTCAGATTGAATTACCCAAATTATTCCACTAAAAGCATGTTGAAAACTAATAATCATATTTTTATTTTTCATTCCTTTTTCTCCCATCTATATATTGATTAATCACCTTAATATATAAAGTTAAATAAAAAGCCGAAAGAAAGAACCCTGCTATCACATCACTCATATAATGAACCCCTAAATAAACTCTACTAATTCCAATGAGTAAAATGAAAATAATAACCAAAACAACAGAACAAATCCTAACTTTTTTACTTTTACAATTTTGACTAATCAAATAAATAATAAAACCATAAAAGGCGGCTGATACCATAGAGTGCCCTGAAGGAAAGCTAAAACCTTTTTCTATAACCAAATGATATCCAAAAGGTCTTTCTCTTTGAATCAAAAATTTTAAACCTTGACTAAGTAAAAAAACAAAAACAAGATTAAGACTAATCAAAAAACTCCATCTTTTATTAGAAAGAATCAAAAAGGAAAGAACTGCTATTCCTATAACAACATAACTACCACCAAGTATGGTAATAAACTTCATCACTGGAGTTAAAAAATCACTTCTTAAATTTTCTACAATTAGATGATGAAAAAAACGATCTAATTGTAGAATTTCTCCACCTAAAATTTTTATTATAAAATCTATAACAATGAATAAAGAAAAAAGGACTACAGCCCACTGCCAATTATCTTTCAATCTTTTCAACATTTGTTTCCTCCACAAAATCAAAATTTTGATATTTTTTCGCAATATTTTCTGCTTGAAAAATCCCATCCATTGCAGATGAAGTGATACCACCAGCATATCCTGCACCTTCACCTGTTGGATAAACACCTAAAATAGCACTAACCCCCAAATTATTTCTTTCTATTTTAATAGGAGAAGAAGTTCTACTTTCAACAGCAGACAATATAGCATCACTTCTCCCAAATCCCTTAATTTTTGTATCAAAATATTCAATGGCTTCAATTAAAGATTTAGTAATATAATTAGGAAAAATCTCCCAAAGATTACTAAAAATATAATTTCCTTTCATTATAGGCCTTACATCACCAAAAGAAATAGACTTCTGGTCACATTTAAAATCTCCATAAGTTTGAATAGGAATCTTTCCTTTACCTAAAAGATAAGCCTTTTTCTCTAAATTTCTTTGAAAATTCAAACCATCTAATGGATTTTCTCCAAAATCTTTAGGTGAAATAGTAACAATAATTGCACTATTAGCATTTTCGGTATCTCGCCTATAGTTACTCATTCCATTAATTGCTAAATAACCAACCTCAGATGAAGAATTTACAACAAATCCACCAGGACACATACAAAAAGTATACACTCCCCTATTATCCTTTGTATGATAAGTTAGTTTATAACTAGCAGGTGGTAAAATTTTACTATTTTCCATTCCATATTGATTTTCATTAATCATAGATTGCGGATGCTCAATTCTAACTCCAACTGCAAAAGGTTTCGCTCTCATGACTATCTCAGTTTTAGAAAGCATTTCGAATGTATCTCTAGCACTATGACCTAAAGCTAATACTAGAACATCTACATCGATCATTTCTTGATTATTAATCTTAATCTGCTTAATTTGATTATCTCGTATAACAAGGTCAGTAAGCAAACTATGATACCGAAATTCTCCGCCCATAGAAATAATTTTATTTCTCATATTAATAATAATATTTCTCAATAAATCCGTTCCAATATGAGGCTTACTCTCATATAAAATTTCTTGAGGAGCTCCGCACTCTACAAAAATTTCCAATACTTTCTTTTGTCTATAAAAAGGATCCTTAACTAATGTAGTTAACTTTCCATCAGAAAAAGTTCCCGCTCCTCCTTCCCCAAATTGAACATTTGATGAAAAATCTAATTTACCACTTTGCCAAAACTCTTCTACTGTTTTGATTCTATCCTCTACTTTTTCACCCCTTTCAAGAATAAGAGGTTGATATCCATAAGTAGCAAGCATATAACCACAAAAGAGTCCAGCAGGACCTGCACCAACAATAACTGGTCTAAAATTTAACCTTTCCTCTCCTTGATTAGGAAAATGATAGACCTCTTCTGGCATTTGAAAAACATCACGATTTCTAGTTTTAGAAAGAATTTTCTCCTCTCTAACTACAGAAACATCAACCTCATAAACATAATACAAAAAAGGCTTTTTTCGAGCATCAAGAGATTTTTTATTAATTTTTAAACCGACAATCTCATCTTCTCTAACCCTCAAAATCTTACTACATTTTTTCCTGATCATTTTTTCTTGTTCACTATCAATAGGAACTTCAATTTGCCTTATTCTAAGCATTTTCACCAACTCTTCCCGCAACTAATCCACTAATCCATGCAAAGGTTAAATTATAACCCCCACAATCTCCATTAACATCTAATATTTCCCCTGCAAAATAAAGATCATCAACAATTTTAGATTCCATTGTTTCCATATCAATTTCTGAAAGAGGAATTCCTCCACTTGTTACTTGTGCCTTTTGAAAAGAATTTGTACTAATAACATCTAACCTAAATTCTACAAAACAACTAGCCAAAATAGACTTTTCTCTGATCGTTAATTGATCCCATCTTATAGAACCAGCAAGACTAGCGCTTTTAATCAACACATGAACCAACTTATAATTTAAAATACTATCTAATAACTGAGAAATATTTCTATTAGAAAGAAGTTGATTACGATCATCCATAAATTGGATAAATTCCTGTCTATTACTTGCAAACTGAGGAAGAAAATTAATCACTAACTGTTCTCTTTTTCCCTCATCTAACCCCCTAGCAACAAATCCACTCAATTGCATCACACAAATTCCACTTACACCATAATTAGTTAATAAGATTTCCCCACTTTCTTCTTGAACGAATTGATCATCTTGACAAAGTTTAATTTTAACATCAGCTCGTATTCCAGACCACTCCTTTAAAAAACGACCTGTTGTATTTAATTGCACTAAAGCTGGCAAAGGTTTAATCACTGTATGACCTAAACTTTCTGCTAAAGAATATCCTTTTCCATCATTTCCCAGTTTAGGATTAGCCATTCCACCTGTTGCTAAAATAACACGATCTGCTTGAAAAGTTTCATTAACTGTTTCAATAATATAACCAGACAAATCTTTTTTTATCAAAGAGACAAAGGTATCATACACAATTTGTACCCCCAATCGTTTAGCTTCTTCAACTAAAGTATTTTGAATACTAATCGCTTGATTAGAATAAGGATAATAATACCCCTCCTTAATTTTAGGAATAATACCAAGCTGGTGAAAAAAAGTTAATACTTCTTCTATTCTCTGATCTGTAATAATCCTAGAAAGGAAATCCTCATCACAACTATGATAATGTTTAATATTCTGATCATCATTAAAATAATTACATCTCCCATTACCAGTTGATAAAATCTTTTTCCCGCAAATAGAATTTCTCTCTAAAATAAGAACATCATGATTCTTCTTTCTTGCTATTATAGCAGAAACTAATCCACTCGCTCCACCACCAATAATTATCACTCTAGCCATATTATCACTTCCTATTAATTAGTATACCACATTTTAAGAATAGTAAATTATCAGTTAACCAATCACACTTAAATTAGAACTATCTTATAATAAGATTATAACTTTAATTCATAAAAGTATAAAATATCAACAAGAACGATTATTAATTTAAAACTTAATAATTTTTAATGGTATTAAGTTTGTATTATTGTAATTTTATAATTTATTTATGGATAAGGTTTAATTTAACAAGTTTTATCTAAAGCTTGGAGGTGAAGTAAATGAATGCAATGCAGTTAGTAGGGCTTAATACCAAATGGCATAGATACCAAAGAGGCCTTACTCAAGAACAATATGCTGAAAAGACAAAATTTAAAATGGCATACATTAGTGTTATTGAAACAGATGATGCAAATCTGACTTGTAAAAATATTGATACAATAGCAAAATCATTTGGAATAGAAACCAAACTATTATTTGAAGAAAAAACAGCATTAAAAGCAAAAAAGTTACCAACTAGAGTTGATATGTACATAAAACAATAACTAATTAAGTGGTTTAATTATTAAAGGACTAATACTCTCAATAATATAGCCTCTTTTTTTTAACCCACGATATATTTCATCAACAATATATCTTGAATGATTAATTTGATTATCCTTTTCATATAATGGTTTAATATATTTATTAACAACATCAAAAAAATCATTACTATTACTATTGATAAGATCATTAATAATTAAATCAATTACTTTTGATATTCCTTTTTTAGAAAAATCAACTAAATACTTTTCTTCTAATAAAATTTCATCAAATTCTTCTCCTGTAACTAAAGCCCACTTTCCATTAGGACAAATATATAAATCTTCGGGAATAAAATTAGTAATATTAGTATAATAATCCTCCAAAAGATAAAAATATTTAGGATTAATTTTCTCTCTTACTAGTTGATAAAAACTCTTATTAACCTCTACCCTTTTACGATATAATTCTAATATTTCATTCATAATTCTCTTACAATCATCAGAAACAATTTTTTCTAAAACTGCATTATAATCATCTATATTCATTCGAACCTCCCAATTACAACATATGTTATTAACATATAACTTAAGTATTCACTATTATATCACTTACAAATTAAAAGAAAAGAAAAAGTTGAATTTTTTTCTATTTTATGATATAATTATACTCACTTAAAGGGGGAACTCCTAATGGATAAAATCGGACTAGAAGAACTAAAAATTGAAAAAAAAATATTAGAAATTTATTTTAAGTGTCATAAAAAAACACATAAAATGATTAATAAAGATACCAAAACTATTATCAAAAAGGAAGGAAACAAGGAACTAGACTTTAATCCCCAAGAACTTGAAAGTTATAGAGAAGAAATTACTAAATTAATGAATCAATTAAAAAATGAACAACATAACATTTTAAGTTTATATACTAATATGCTAATTTCTCTAGCCAATGCACTAGAAAACTTAGATACACTAAATTTTAGAAAAAAAGTGCTAAAAATTTATTCCGATTGCCTTTGTCCATTTGAAAAACAATGGAAACCAATTTACAATAGTACTCTAGGAGCTGGAAAAATTAATGATTATACCTATAATTCTATAGTACTTAAAAAATACAAATTAGAAATAATTAATCTCCTTTCTCAACTTTCTCTTTCTAAAGAAAATCCTAAATTTCAAGAATTAAAAAGATTAAAAAATGGTCAACTATGGACTGAATTTAACTTACATGCTGAAATTCTATTTTCTCTAGCTAATGCAATCAATTTAATGGAATTTAAGCAAGAACAAATAAACTGGGACAAGAAAGAAAGACAAAATCCAACAATTAAAGTAAAAATGAAAACAAAATAATGATCAAAAGGCGAGTAGAATAATAACTCTCGCCTTTTGATTTGATTTTACATACTATTAACAATAACCCTAAAAAAATTAATGATTACCATATCTACCTTGAAAACGTTCTAAACCATTTTTGACTTTTACTAAACTTTTACTATTTATATCATCTAAATAACAAAGATCATAATATCTATATCCTTGAGAAGACATAGGATACATAGTAATAATATGAGAAGTATTAACTAAAGAAACTACCTCAAAATAATTAGTCTCCTTATCCTTTCGGTTTCTTCCACAATTTGGATAATAAAAACAATACCGATCAAACATAGTTCCATCAAACAATCCTCTATCCATATTAAGATTAATATATCTTTGCACCTGACGAAATAATGTATAAATAGAAATAGCAGGATCAAAAATTCCTTTATTAACTTCCTTTTTATCTTGATGATGAACTTCAATATGCCCCACTGCTAATCTATTATCATAAGAATAGAGTTGTTTACAGATATAAACTAATTTCCCCCAATCCAAAACAAAACAATTATCATATATTTTTTTGAAATAAAGATGAACTTGATAATCTAAAAATTGAGCATCATTATATTGATAAACATCTTGGTCTGAAAAAAAAGCACCTGAGTAATATTTTTGATAAACTTCTTTCATTTTCTGTTGATCATGGACTTTTACATAAAGTAAATCTAAAAGATGATGATCAAAATCCCCATCTATACCTTCTAAAATATTAATCGCTTCTAAATAATTCTTCTGTCTAACATTAAGAATAGATAATATTTTTAAAAACCTAACCTCATTTGGATAGATACTTAAATTTTCCATAACAATCTTTCTAGCTAAAGAAATTTTCCCATCATCAATTAATGACAAAATTTTAGCCTCTTGAAAAACAAAATACTCTTCTCTTGAACATATTTTTTCGCCACTTTCATATTTTTTATAATTCATTCTATCACCAATACCTAACATAATTATAACGTTAATTTTTAAAAAAAACAACACTCGCTTGTTTAAATCTACGAATAAAAAGAAAAAATAGCCTACTACTAAAATTTTAATGAAAAACAGTTTGATCGCTCAAAATTTTTTTCTTGAAATTTCCTTAATAATCATAGTTTTAATTAATTACATGTTTTATTAAAATTTACTATTTCTACATCCTTCTATTTAGAACTCCTAAAACCTAAAAATGAAATAATTACTGTACAAACAGTAGTACAAATTAACAATAAATCTATATTAACATTTTGTTCTATAATGATTATTGCTATAGATATCCACATTGTCGCAATAATCAAAGCTGTATATGGATATTTAATGTGAATTAAAATGCTTTTTAAAAATTTATTATTTTGCATAACCTACATCCCCTCCACAAAACGATTAAATAATAATTGATCTTTATTTGCAAGATTAGTAAACATTTCCAAAAGGATTTCGTAAAATTCACTTAAATTATATTTTGTATTATAACTATAATCTTGATTTATTCCTACCTTTTCTACATAATTTAAAGAATATTGAATACTTTCCTTCATTAAACTCAAAAAATTAAAATCACAGAACTGATCCCCCAATGTAGTTATTGAACCAAGGAATGCCTGCATTGCTTTAATCAATTTAAAATTTCTCATATCAATTTCAAAATTCAATATTCTCTCAGCATTTAAGTATTCAGTAACTATTTTAAATAAATAATCTTGATTTAAATAACTGAAAGCTAATTCATCTTTACAAACCTCACTACTCAATTTGATTTCAAGTACCCTAACAAGATTTATTAAAATATGATCTAAATCAAACTTACCAATTGCATTAATCATATTTGGACAAAAGTACATCAATGTATTTCCAAAAAATTATTCATAATTAAGATTATCACTCAAAAATAAAACGCTTTTTGTGAAATCGGTTTTAGTGTAATAATTCCAAAATCTATAAGTGCAATTTAATTACTTGGTAGAAAAATAATATTTCCAGAATGAGATCCCATAAACAAAATCAGATGTAATAGCCATATACTCTTCCTTAACATGGTGAAATACATCATATCCTCTAGAGGTAGACCACTCTTCATAAATTTCTTCTAAAGGTAACACTTGTAAAAACTTAACATATATGCCACCATATTCCTCCAATGTATAAAATAAAACTTTTCTATATTCTACACCTTTATTACTAGAATTACTGATATAAACTTTAAATAATCTATTAATTAATACAAAAACAATATTACATCCCATCCTTTGAATAAATATAATATTAATAGTAACAAATGCATACTCCATAATATCCATCTAAATCATTCAAATTATGATTTATTTTAACACCTATTGATATTTTTAACGACTAAAATATTAATAATAAACTCAATCAAATTTAAAGATTTAAAATTGTTCCCTAAATATACTTTATCTTTTACTAATATTAAGAAGAATTCCGATAGATACCAAAGTAATTAATAAACTACTTCCCCCATAACTAATAAATGGAAGAGTAACACCTGTAACAGGAATTAATCCAACAACAACCATTAAATTCATAATAGCCTGAAAAATAATTTGAAAGGTCATACCAAAAGCCAAATATTTAGAAAAAGAATCTTTAGCATCTAAAGAAATCTTAATTCCTCTAACTAAAACCAAAACAAACAATCCTACCACAATAAAAGCACCCACTATTCCGAACTCTTCAGTAATAATAGAAAAAATAAAATCAGTCTGTGGTTCTGGTAAATAAAACTGTTTTTGGATACTTTTTAAATAACCTCTCCCAAGAAGTCCCCCAGGACCAATAGCATACAAAGATTGAATAATTTGAAACCCCGTTCCTAAAGGATCCTTCCAAGGATCAACGAATGCTGTAATACGATCCATTCGATAAGGAGCAATAATAATTAAAACAATAACCCCAATAATTCCTAATATACCAACACCAAAGAAAAACTTCATATTAACACCAGCAATAAACAATAAAGAAACAATTGTCATTGCCAAAACTAACCCCGTCCCTAGATCAGGTTGTAACATAATTAAACCAAAAAATATAAGCATCACACCAAGAATCGGAAAGACACCCTTTTTATAACTTTTTAAAAATTTATTACTATTTGATAAATACTTACTCGTAAAAATAATTAATCCAAGTTTAGCAAACTCACTAGGTTGAACACCAAATGGTCCTATACCAAACCAACTTCTACTACCATTTCGAATGGTACCAATACCTGGAATCAAAACTAAAATAAGAAGTAAAAAACAAATACCTAGAATGATATTTGCTTTCTCATAATATTTATTATAGTCAATATTCATAATCATTCTAATCAAAATAAGCCCAACTACAATAAATAAAGCTTGTTGTTTAATATATCGAAAACTATCATGAAATTTATATTCTGCCCAAATACTAGAAGCTGAGTAAATCATGACAAGACCAAAAGCTAATAAAATAAGCACTGAGATAAAAAGTATTTTATCATATTTTTTATGCATTATATCACCTATAATATCTTATAACATGGCATCTAAAAATATGCTTTATTAGACATACTAATTTTACTATACTACTTCCACTACTATAAATGATCCTTAATCTCAGGAAATAAATTATATAAATCATAACCAAGTAAATCATCAAAATATTGTTTTAATTTATAAGCTTCTCTAACATGATATTGAGTATTTTCATAAGCCCCTCTTCTACTAATAACATCAATAAGTCTTTTATCAAGAGTAACAGTAACAGAAGTACACATCAAATCACATAAATTAATAATTTTCTCATAAATGGTATAAGGATGATTTTTAATAAAATTAGTAATAATAGGCACATCCTTAGGAAAACCACCTGCAGTACAATAAATATCATTATTTAAATATGAATGAAGTAAACAAATACGACAATATTCTATATCATATCCTAAATCCTTTAAATAATGATACCCTTCTATAACATGATAATAAAAATGATTAAGCTTTCCAATGTCATGGATATATCCTAATGTTTTGGCCTTTTCACTATCTAAATCCAAAGCTTTTGCTAATCTTTCAGCAGTATTCCCTACACAAATAGAATGATCAATCCAACCATCATCCCTTGTTTTCCCTCTAGCATCATCTAACATCTCCAATGCTTTTTTACTCGTTAATTTCATCTTTACACACCCTTTAAAAGGATAACATGAATTAATACGGATAGCAAATAAAGTTAAATCATTTTATTTTTTTACAAAATATTTTCCTTCTAAATCATGAAGAAAACATTGATTAAGTTCCTCTTTACAAAACAGAGCATTATTATGAGAAAATTTATTTAAATAAGAACGAAGCCGATTATAAATCTCGATTTGCTTCCTACTTTTATTTTCATCTGTAATGATCTCCTCTTGATAAAATTTATTTTTTTTAATAAACCAAAGCATTCTTATATCCTCTAATAATAATAATTGTTCATCCGAAAAATTTGGTTCTAAAAATCCTAAATATCGCTTTCTTTGTACCTGAATAAAATTCCCCATATTAACTCCATTAGAATTTTCTGTATAACCATCTAAAGTTTTAAACTTCGACTTAATATCTAAATGACTATTATGATCGTAAAAAGCTTTTGCTAAAAGATACTTTTTATTCCATCTATATTGATAAATATCCCAAATCATTCCAATAGCATTTAATTTTTTTATTCTTTCCTCATCTAAAAGAGTATTTTTATTCCCATGATAAACAGATCTCAAATCTCTAATCCATGTCCCCAAAGAGACACCATCATCATCCCTTTCATAACCATTTTTCGTTTTAAAATCATTAGGAATATCTAAATCTCCATGATAGTCATAATAAATTTTGGCTAAAAGATACATCTTGTTCCATCTATATTGATAAACATCCCAGATCATTCCAATAGCATTTAACTTTTCTATTTTGTCCTTATCTAAAGAGACAATGCCCTTCCCATTGTAATATGTTCTTAGATCCCTAATCCAAGCACCAACATATTCACCATCATCATCTCTTTCGTAACCATTTTTTGTCTTAAAATCACTTTGAATATCTAAATTTCCATAATAATCATAATAAATTTTGACTAAAGGGTACATTCTACTCCATCTATTATAATCTCTACTATTATTAATTTCTTCCATATTAACCCCCCTCATTTATGTTGGATATTATAACAAAAAAGCAAATATTATGCAATATTCGCTATTCAATTGATTGTGTATAATGGTTTGGGGGAATGCATACAAAAAGGAAGACCTTTGATA
>CANRVH010000003.1 GCA_947643225.1 uncultured Clostridia bacterium | reverse complement strand
TGGCTTAACACACTGCCCTCTCAAGGCAGCATTCACGGATTCGAATTCCGTACAGACTACCATAAAGATTATTAAATAGCTATTTTTTAAAGCGATGATAGAGCTTGGAAACTCTTAGCTATATGTCGTAAAGAGATTCTTCTAGAATAAGTAAGGTGGAACCGCGGAATTTTATTTCGTCCTTAAATTATTCTAGAAGTTTTGTTTTTATGGGTGAAGTAGATGTTCTTGTTTAAATAAGATTGTAATAATATAAGGAGAGTGGGAATATGGAAAAGTTAACTATGGAAAAATTGGTGAATTATTGCAAGCAGTATGGGTTTATCTTTCAGGGGAGTGCAATATATGGAGGACTTGCTAATACTTGGGATTATGGACCATTAGGATCAAGGCTTAAAAATAATATTAAAGATTCTTGGAGAAAAAGATTTATTCAAGAAAAAAATAATGCATATGAAGTGGATGCTGCTATTTTAATGCATCCTAGAGTTTGGGAAGCTAGTGGACATGTTGCAAGTTTTTCTGATCCTTTGATTGATTGTAGAAAATGTAAAATGCGCCATCGTGCGGATAATTTAATTGATGATTTTGATGAAAATGCTAATGCTGATGCAATGACTCAAGATGAGATGATGTCTTATATTAGCGAACATAAAGTACCATGCCCTAATTGTGGTATGAGTGATTATACAGATATTAGACAGTTCAATTTAATGTTTGAAACTCATAGGGGAGTTACTGAAGATGGGAAAAATAAAGTTTATTTGCGTCCAGAAAATGCTCAAGGTGAGTATGTTAATTTTTTAAATGTTCAAAGAACAATGAGAGCAAAGTTGCCATTTAGTATTGGACAAATTGGTAAAGCTTTTAGGAATGAGATTACTCCAGGCAATTTTACTTTTAGAACGATTGAGTTTGAACAGATGGAATATCAAACTTTTTGCAAAGAGGGAACTGATAGTGAAATTTATCGTTATTTTAAAGAATATGCTAAAAAATATTTTTTAGATTTAGGTTTAACTGAGGAAAAACTTAGATTTCATGATCATGAGAAGTTGGCTCATTATGCTAAAGAGGCTTGTGATATTGAGTATCAATATTCTTTTGGATGGGGAGAAGTTAATGGAACACACAATCGTACAGATTATGATTTGACACGTCATCAAGAGTTTTCTAGTGTTTCCCAAGAGTATTTAGATCCTGATACAAATGAAAAGTATATTCCTTATATTATTGAATCAACAGTTGGGTGTGATCGTCTTACTTTAGCTATTCTTGATCATAGTTATACTGTAGAGGAGTTGGAAAATGGTGAAATTAGAGAAGTCATGAGGTTTATTCCCTACCTTGCACCGTATAAAGTTGCTGTATTGCCCCTTGCTAAGAAATATCATTCTGAAAAAGCTCAGGAAATTTATTCTTTATTATGTAGAAGTTTTGCATGTAGTTATGATGAGACTGCCTCTATTGGTAAACGTTATAGAAGACAAGATGCTATTGGAACACCATTTTGCATTACTATTGATGATGAGACAATTCATCATGGAACTGTTACTATAAGAGATCGCGATACCATGGATCAAGTTACTTTAAAGCTAGATGAAGTAGAAAATTATGTAAAGGAGAGAATTCAATTTTAATGAAAAAACCAATTATTGGAATTATGATGCGGTGTGATGTAGATAAGGAAAATAAGCCTTATCAATATATATATGATCGGGTTAGAAGGTCAATTATTCAAAGTGGTGGGGAACCATTACTTTTATGTCCTGTAAAGGATATAGATTATTATCCAACTAAGTGGCTTGATTTTCCTGATTTTAATGAAGAGGAAAAAGAAAGCATAGAGTATTGGTTATCGATGTGTGATGGACTATTTTTACCTGGGGGAGTTAAATTCACTAAATATGATAAGTATGTTGTTAGTTTGGCAATAAAAAAAGATCTTCCTATTTTAGGAGTTTGTCTTGGAATGCAGATTCTTACTAATTATAATCGAGATAATGAACTGTTATTGATTGAGTCTTCAATTAAGCATGAACAGTTTGAAGATGATTTATATTGTCATAAGGTTAAAATTGAAAAAGATAGCTTACTATATCATATAGTAGAAAAGGAAGAAATAGAAGTTAATAGTTTTCATAAAATGACTACTTGTTCTAATCCTTCCTTAAGAACTACTGCTTATGCTTCAGATGGAATAGTTGAAGCGGTAGAGCTACCTTCAAAAAGTTTTGTTTTAGGTGTGCAATGGCATCCAGAAAAGATGATTGGTTATGATCAAAGCGCGATAAAAATTATGAATAGTTTTATCGAGGCTAGTAGGAAATATAAACAAATCAAGGAGACGAAACTAATTGGTATAGTCTAATTCTTAAATAGAATGTTAGAGGCTAGGTAATACAGTATTATAGTTAAAAAAGTGAACTTTATGTTATTTTTGGTCTTTTTTCCAAGACAAATATGGAAATTGTGCTATGATGATTTGGCATTCATTAAATGGGCGCAAAAATATTGCTCTTTAGTTAGAAATATTTATACATAAAGTGTATAAGAAAAAGGAAATGTGAGAATTTGTTGAAATATTTGAATGATCTTTTATAAGATAGTTCGGTAAAATGGGGTCCTTTTTCATGTGGATTTTTTAACTTTGCTTTTATAAAAAATTAAAATCATGATATAATTAAATAGAAATTACAAAAAAATAAAGTAATAAAAATTTAAATAAATTTAAGGGAGAGATTTAATTGAAAAAAATTATTATTTATGACTTTGATGGAACATTAACCCCATATTCACTACCTAAGTTTGAAATTTTAGAAAAAAGCGGTATGAAAGATGGAGCCCATAATCCTCAGTTTTTAGAATTATCGCAAAAAAGGGCTAAAACTAATAATATTGATTTATATAGAGCTATATATGATATATATTTTGAGATAATTAAAAATGCAGGTTTCAAATTGACAGATGAAAATTTTTCTTTAGGATATGATAATGTCGATTATAATAATGGTGTAATAGAATTTTTAAATATGTTGTACCAAAATAATATTAGTAATTATTTATTAAGTTCAGGAGTAAAAGTCTTTTTAGAAAAAGTTTCAATTTCGTCATATTTTAAAGAAATTTATGCAACTATTTTTACTTATAATCAAGATTATGAAGCTAATGGTTTTGATTTTTTAATGAGTGATAAAAACAAAGTTATTGCAATAAAAGAAATTTTGAAAAACAATGGAATTGATAATGAAGATTGTTCTAATATTATATATATTGGAGATGGTTTCACAGACTATTATGCAATGAAATATATTAAAGAACATGGTGGTATTTCAATTTTTGTATATAGAAATTTAAATAGTAAAGATATGCAGTCTATTAAAGAAAAAGATGTTGTTGATTTTTATACTACAGCTGACTTTTCTCAAAATAGTGAATTATATAATTACGTAAAAAAATTATGTAAAATTAGATAACTATTAATATTTTAAGAAGGAATTATTTTATGGAAAAATATCATATGAATTGATAAGTATTTCGTATATCGAAATGTAGAAGAAATAAGAAATGGTAAATATAGGAATATGAAAAAAAAGACAAGAGTTTTGAAGTTAGATGTATTGATACAACAGGAAGTATTCATTCAATTTTAAGTTTTAGACCATCTTCCATATTAATATTTGTAGGAATAACTATATCAGCTCCAATTTTATGGGTAATTAAATTTGCCATTATTCTCATTGCTCTTGAGCCATCAAACCAAGTTGGATTGTCGCTTCTATCTCTTATGGTATCTAATGAACTAGTCATCATATCATGGTCATATATATCTATTTTTTCTGTTTTAATCATATATTTTTGCCTATCACTTGTATATAAAGTATTGTCATCCATTTTATATAAAGCATTATTAAACCAATATAAATGATCTCCTCCAGAAAGAACTATAGCAGTAGCCTTATATTCTAAATCCCCTATTAGAGCATCAACATATTCTGTAACCTCATCAAAAGTAACTCTCGGAATATCTTCTTTTAATTCTGGATATTTACTTGTTATATCTACAACTCCAAAGTTATAAAATTTATGTCCAAATATTTCTTTATTTTTAACAAATATTAATTCAATAGAACCTCCTCCACCAATGAAGATACATAATGGGCCATCATAATCAATATTTTGATAGCATCCCTTAGCCGTAAGATTTGCTTCGTCCTCTTGTGATACTACTTCTATTACTAAATTAAATTTATCTTTTAAAATACTATTAATTTGTTCTAATTCCGTATCACTTATATTTCTAAATATACTACAGCCATATATATGAATATTTTCTGTATATTCTAAAGCATTAGTTATTTCTTTATATAACTTTTCTAAATCTACATCAATTATTGAACCATTATTTTTATAATTTTTCTTAAATTCAATAGTTGTTGTTTTATCATATATAACTTTGCTATTTTCATAAATATGAGTTTTTGTATTATTACTACCGATTTCTATAATTCCATATTTTTCATTCATACTGTTCACTCCTAACGTTAATTATTATAACACATATTTTTTAATATTTATTAGGTTATATTTGGATTCGTAGAATTCTTTAAATATTAAAATAAATTTATTTAGTAGTAAATTAGTAGTAAAACATCGTTGAAACCCTACATATGCTCTTAAACAAAGATATAAACTCAAAAATCATAATTTTTCAAAATAAAAAGATTGACTTTTATTAGAAAATAGCATATAATTTTAACAGTTGGAAAGAGGAAAGAGATTTTATATCCACCTGACTATCGCAGTTTGTTATGTTGATGGTAGGTCAAAAGCCATTAGTTGATTAGTAAGATATTGTTTGACTATCTTGGTTTTTAAGTGGATATAGGTTTTATATCCACTTTTCTTAATATGATGGAGGTGTTAATTATCGCAAATAATAGAGGTGAGTTATATATTAATGACCAAATTAGAGCGAAAGAAGTACTTGTTATTGGACCAACTGGTGAACAGGTTGGAGTAAGAAGTATAAGTGATGCTAAGACACTGGCTAGTTATGCATCCCTTGATTTAGTTTTGATTAGTCCAAATGCTAATCCACCAGTTTGCAAAATAATGGATTATAATAAATTCCGTTATGAAAAAAAGAAAAAAGAAAAGGATGCTTTAAAAAGACAACGAGCAAATACTTCAGAGTTAAAAGAATATCGTCTTTCACCTACAATTGATGTAGGTGACATTGAAACAAAACTTAGAAATGTGATTAAGTATCTTCAAAAGGGAGATAGAATCAAACTTTCTATTCGTTTTAAGGGAAGGCAAATGGCTCATACTGAAATTGGTCGTGATGTGCTTTTAAAATTTGCAAATAGACTTACAGAGTATGCTGATGTACAAGAAGCACCGAAATTAGAAGGGAGACAAATGACTATGTTACTTGTCCCTAGAAAAGATATGAATAAAGATAAGAAATAGGAGGATAGATCATGCCAAAGATTAAAACACATAAGGGTACTGCTAAAGTACTAAAGGTTAGAAAGAGTGGTAAAGTAAAAATTTACTGTCCTGGTTCTCGTCATAATACAGGTAGTAAAAGTGCAAAATTTAATAGAAAGAATAGAAAAGGTTCAGCTTTATCTAAAGCAGATCATAATCGATTAAAAAATATTATTTAATCATAAGAAGGAGGAATTGAAGTGGCAAGAGTTAAAAATGGAGCAGTGACAAAGGCTCGTCATAAAAAAGTATTAAAACAAGCTAAGGGTTATTTTGGTAGTAAACATAGACTTTATAAAAGTGCTAAGGAACAGTTAATGCACTCTGGACAATATGCATTTAGAGATCGTAAACAAAAGAAAAGAGAATTCAGAAAGCTTTGGATTACTAGAATTAATGCTGCTTGTCGTGAAAATGAGATTAGTTATTCTAGATTTATAGAAGGTCTTAATAAGGCTGGAGTATTAGTTAATCGTAAGATGCTTTCTGAAATAGCAATTCATGATCCAAGTGCATTTAGTGATTTAGTGAATATTGCTAAAGAGGGAAAAGCAGGTAAAGTTAAAGTTAATGAAGTAAAAGAAGTTAGTGAAGTGACTGTTAGTGCAGGTAGTAAAAAAGCTGCTAAAGAGGAGAAGGAACAAACTAAGATAGAAGAAAAAAAAGAAACAACACCTACTAAAAAAGAAACAAAAGAAGATTATAGTAAGATGACTGTTGCAGAATTAAAAGAAATTGCAAAAGAAAAGAAAATTACTGGTATTACTGGTATGAAAAAGGCTGATTTAATTGCAGCACTAGAAAAATAGGCATACTAATTATAGATTTGTCTAGTGCCTTAGGGTGATAAATTATAAGATTAGTAGAAGATAAAAACGAAAGAGGAGAATTATATATGAGTACAATCGTATCAATGAATTATTTATTAGAGGCTGGTGTTCATTTTGGACATCAAAAAAGAAGATGGAATCCAAAAATGAAGGAATACATCTATACAACACGTGATGATATTTATATTATCGATTTATCTAAAACGGTAAAAAAACTTGAAGAAGCATATGAGGCAATGAAAAAAATTGCGGAAAATGCAGGGCAAGTATTATTTGTAGGTACTAAGAAACAAGCTCAGGAGGCAGTAGAGGAATGTGCTACTAGAACTGATATGTATTTTGTTAATGAAAGATGGTTAGGTGGGACCCTTACTAACTTTAAGACTATTCGTTCAAGAATTAAAAGAATGGATGAAATAGATAAAATGGAAACAGATGGAACATTTGCAAGTTTACCTAAAAAAGAAGTAATTAAAGTCAAGAAGGAATATGAAAAACTAAATCGAAACCTAAGGGGAATTCGTGAGATGAAAAAACTTCCTCAAGCTTTAGTTATTGTTGATCCTCGTAAGGAAGAAAATGCAATTAAGGAAGCACGTATATTAGGGATACCTGTATTTGGTATTGTTGATACGAACTGTGATCCTGATTTAGTAGATTATGTTATTCCTGGAAACGATGATGCTGTTCGTGCTGTTAAAATTGTTTTAGGAGTTCTTACTAATGCAATTAGTGAAGTAACTGGAAAAGAAATTATTGATTTTGTAACTGATGATGATAGAAATAAAAGACAAAATAAAAAGATAGATAAAGCAGAAAAAACATTTAATAAACCAGTTGATACTATCGTTAATAATACGGAGAAAGTGGAAACTGAAGTTGTTAATGAAAAAGAGAATAAGAGTGATGTTGATCTTAGCAATATGACTTTAGCTGACTTAAAGACTTTAGCTAAAGATAAAGGTGTAAAGGGATATTCTACAATGAAAAAGGCTGAGTTAATAGAAGCTTTAAATCAATAAGGAGGATTATTTTATGTATAAGACAAGTGATGTTAAAGACTTAAGAGAACGTACAGGTGCAGGAATGCTTGATTGTAAAAAAGCTCTTGAAGCAGTTGGTGGTGATATGGAAAAAGCAATCGACTATTTAAGAGAAAAAGGAATGAGCAAAGCTGAGAAAAAAGCAGGTCGTATTGCTGCTGATGGTCTTTGTAGTATTAAAACAGAAGGAAATACTGGAATTATTTTAGAGGTTAATTCTGAGACTGATTTTGTGGCTAAAAATGAAGAATTTGTTCAATTTGTTCAATACTTAACTGATATTTTATTAAAAAATGATGTTTCATCTGTTGAGGAAGTGTTAGAAGTTAAAGATGGCGAAAATACAATTCAGGAAAAATTGGTTGCTTTAGTTGCTAAAATCGGAGAAAAGATTAGTTTTAGAAGATTTGAAAAAGTAACTAAGAAAGATAATGAAGTATTTGGTAGTTATATTCATATGGGTGGTAAAATAGGTGGTTTAGTTGTTCTTTCTGATACAACAGAAGAAGTAGCTAAGGATGTTGCTATGCATGTTGCTGCTATGGCACCAGTTTGTATTAGTAAAGAGGAAGTTCCAGAAGAGATGATTGAACACGAAAAGAAGGTAATTAAAGAACAGGTTATGAATGAAGGGAAACCTGCTGATATTGCTGAAAAGATGGTTAATGGTAGAATAAATAAGTTTTATAAAGAAATTTGTTTAGCTGATCAAGAATTTATTAAAGATTCTAGTGTAAATGTTCTAACTTATGTTAAAAATAATGGTGGACAGATTGAAAAAATGGTTCGATATGTTGTAGGTGAAGGAATTGAGAAAAAAGAAGAGGATTTTGCTAGTGAAGTAATGAATCAAATTAAGAATGCATAGCCATTCTTTTTTCTTGCTAAAATATTTTTTTTATGATATATTTTAATTACAGATATGTTATATGCTGAAGAATGCGATACTAGCAAAAAATAAAACCGCAAAGTGGCGATAAGGGAATAACAATGTTTATTGGTGTTGAATATCCAAATTTATTTGGAGATCCTAAAGGTAGACTAGTTGTACCCACCTGTATATACAGGTTTTATCGTTGTGCCAAGACCGCTTCTTTGGCATTTTTTATTTGCAATCTATATTTTTCAATGGTAAAATATAGAACATGGGGTGATTACAATGGAGATTGTTCCAATAGTTAATCGAGGTAGAATTCTGAATGTTAGAATTAGATTAAAATCTTGTAAAAAAATTAAAGAAAAAGTGAAAATTGATGATATTCATGCTAATGATATTATTGTGAATAACGTTGCATTTTCAACTTCTCATTATCAAATGGAGAATGCTCAGGCAATTGCAATTATGAAGTTTATTAGAAACCATAGTATGATGAGAAAAAATAGTTTTCTTGTTTCTACTAAAGAGGAGGATCATAGTAATCTATATGATCTTTATGAAATTGATTATCCTTTTGATAAAATAACGAATGGTTTAGATGAGTTATTTGGTAGTATGATTTTAGATTTAAAAAATGGAATTCCTGACCGAGATAAGGGAAGATATATTGACTTTGAAAAAATGGGTATTACCAATCATATTACAGATGAAAAATTAGAGAGACTATCTTTTATTGCTAATCATGTTAGTGAACATTATCAGGATGCTATTATAGAAAATGATTTGGAAGATTTAATTGATACATTAAAATTTTTGGATTTATTTGATTGTGAAGTGATTGAAAAATCGTCTATAAAAATTGAGGATTTTCAGAAAGTTTTAAATTTTTTAGGTACGATTCATAGTAAGGACTTTAGAGGCTTAGTTAACTATTATCATACAGCTTTAGCTAATCAGAGAGTTTATTCGAGGCTTTCTTGTTTATATAATATTGTTTATAATGACTCACTTAAATGGATTAAGAGTAGTAAGGATAAAGTAAAAGTTAAAACTGGTTTATCTTATAAGGACGCTTCATAGGATGGATGATAGGTTTCAAAGATTATCTTTATTAGTTGGTGAGGATAATGTTAATTTATTACTTTCTAAAACAGTTTTAGTTTTAGGAGTGGGTGGAGTAGGTGGATATGTAGTAGAATCTCTTGCTAGATCTGGAATAGGGACACTTATTTTAGTTGATTTTGATCTTGTTGATCTTACTAATATTAATAGGCAGATTATTGCTCTTAGTTCTACAATTGGTAAAAAGAAGATAAATATTTTTTATAAAAGAATTCAGGAAATTAATCCTGAATGTAAGGTTATTTGTTATGATCAATTTATTGATTCTTCTAATTATATTGATTTATTCCGTGATAAAATTGATTATTTTGTTGATGCTTGTGATACGATAAGTACTAAGAAATTAGTTATTCAATATTGTCTTCTTCATGATATTCCTATTATTTCTTCTATGGGTGTTGGAAATAGATTTAATCCTAGTAAATTAGAAATAATGGATATAAAAAAAACTAGTGGTGATCCACTAGCTAGGGTAATTAGAAAGTATTTAAGAGAGGAAAAAATAAGTAAAAAATTAATGGTTTTGTGTAGTAGGGAAATTCCTAAAAAAGGATTAGAGAAAGTTTCCTCTAATGCTTTTGTGCCTAGTGTAGCGGGATTATTAATTGGTAGTTATATAGTAAAAGAACTTATGGGTGAATAAGTTCTTTTTGTTTTAAAATTTTCTATATAGACCAATTACTTTTCCTAAAATTGTTACATTTTTTAAGATAATTGGTTCCATAGTATCGTTTTCAGGTTGTAAACGAATGTAATCTTTTTCTTGATAAAATGTTTTAACTGTAACTTCATTATTTTCAGTCATTGCTACTACAGTATCTCCATTTGTGGCAGTGTTGTTCTTTTCTACAATTAGGATATCTCTATCATATATACCAATATTGATCATACTTTCTCCACTTACTTTTAGAGTAAAGACTTCCTTTTTACCCGTTATTAGGTTAGCTGGTAGGGAAAAGTATTCATCGGGGGTTTCTATTGCTTCTATTGGAGTTCCTGCTGTTACTTTTCCTAAAAGTGGAACTTCTATTATATTTTTATCATCTTCTAAAAATTCGTTAGGTACAAGTAATTTTATTGTTCTATTTTTACTTCCTCCTTTTTGGATATATCCTTTTTCTGCTAATTTATTTAAGTGAAAGTGAATTGTTGCAGGACTTGAGAGATGTGCTGTTTTTCCTATTTCTCTTACAGTAGGTGGGTAACCATTATCAGCAATTAATTTTTTAACAACATTTAGGATATCTTTTTGCCTTTTAGTTAGTTTTTCCATTCTTTTCCTCCCTTATAAATCAAGATTAGCATACAATATATGAAATGTCAAACAAATGTTTTTAAAAAACTGTTGACACGAACTTATGTATGAGATATGATGATGATATAATTGAAGGGAGAGTGTAGTGATGAAAGTAAAAATTAAAGTAGGTGTAAGTGTGATTTTTATTTATATCATACTTATTCTATTTACTATTTATATGATTAATAGAGTTGAGAGACTTAATGTATATGTATATTATGATATAAATAGTAGAATATCTATTGGAGTTTAAAAATAAATTATTTAAATGTTAATCATGTTTATTTGTGATTTTTTCTTATTATATGGTATAATTTCTATAGGAAAGGTACGATTTATTGGGATAGTGAAATATTATTTTAATTGAGAGTAGTGATGAAGGTGATCGAAATGAAAAAGGTAATTTTAGTTGATGGAAATAATTTATTGTTTAGAAGTTTTTACGCAACTAGTTATACAGGTATTATTATGAGAAATTCTAGAGGCTTTCCAACTAATGCGATATATGGATTTATTACAATGATTCATAAGATATTAGAAGAGGAAAATCCTGAATATATGTTAGTTGCTTTTGATAAGGGAAAAACTTTTAGACATGATCAATATGATTGGTATAAAGCAGGAAGGCAGGCTATGCCAGAGGATTTAAAGCTTCAATTTCCTAAAGCTAAAGAAGTGCTTGATGCGATGGGAATAAAACATTTTGAAATTGATCAATACGAAGCTGATGATATTATTGGTACTCTTAGCCGAATTGTTGATGAAGAGGATCAATTTGTTGCGACAATTATTAGTAGTGATAAGGATTTACTGCAATTAATTAGTGATGAAGTTGATGTTAAGCTCTTAAAAAATAATGGTTTTATTAGAATGGATAGAGATGAATTTATTCGTACTTATGGAGTAGAGCCTAAAAGAATGGTTGATATTAAGGCCCTTATGGGAGATTCTAGTGATAATATTCCTGGTGTTAAAGGAATTGGAGAAAAAACAGCCTTAAAATTATTAGGCGAATATGGTAGTTTAGATAATTTATATCATCATATTGATCATATTTCTGGAAGTATTCATAATAAATTGGTTGAGGGAAAAAATGATGCTTACATGAGTTATGATATTGCAACCATTTATAGGCAAGTTCCTCTTAATTTTTCCTTAGAGGATTTGAAATATGTGGGTGTTAATGAAGAGGTGTTTACTAATCTTTTAAAAGAATTTGAATTTAACTCTTTATTAAAAAAATATCATTTATTAGATAAAAAAATAGAGCAACAAAAGTTAAAAATGAAGGAAGAACGGATCAAAGTTGTTCAATATGAAGCTTTTGATTTTAGTCAAGATTTTAGTTACTTTATTGAGGTTGATCATCTTGGATATAGTAAAGGTAATGTCTTAGGAATAGGTTTTTGTAATGGAGATGAGGTTACTTTTGTTCAAGCTGATTCTATTTTTAAGACGAAAGATATTTTTGCTAATTCTTCTGAAAAGTATACTTATGATGTGAAAAAAAGCATTGTCTGTTTGAATAAGTTTGGAATTGAAATTAAACATGTTGTTTTTGATACAATGATTGGTACATATTTACTTGATCATATTGCGGATGATATTAGTGATATTGCTAAGTGCTATTCTTATGATATTCCTAGTTATGAGGATATTTTTGGTAGTATAAAGAAAAAAAAGAAAGTTGATTTAGAAACTTTAGAAGCTGAGTGTTTACTTAAGGCTCAATTTATTTATGAAACAAAAGAGCAGATTTTAAAACAAATAGAAGAATATGATGAAATGGAATTATTTCAAGAAATAGAAATGCCTCTTAGTTTTGTTCTTGCTGATATGGAACTTACAGGAATAAAAGTAGATAAAAATTATTTAGATAAATTTAGTGTAGAGTTAAATGCTAAAATTATTGATCTTACTGAATCGATTTATCAAGATGCTGGTTGTGAATTTAATATTATGAGTCCCAGAAAACTAGCAGATATTCTTTTTAATAAGTTAGCTATCCCTTATCCAAAAAAGACTAAAAATAATAGTTATTCCACTAGTAAAGATATTTTGGACAAAATTATAGATACGCATCCTATTATTCAAAAAATTCTTGATTATAGAATGATTACTAAACTTTATGCAACCTATGCAGAGGGGTTAAAAATGGAAATTAGAGAGGATGGTAGAATTCATACAATTTTTAATCAGACATTAACTCGCACAGGCCGTCTTTCTAGTATTAGTCCTAATTTACAAAATATACCTATTAGAGATGAATATGGTAGGCTTGTTCGAAAGGCATTTGTTCCTGATGATAATTCAATTATTTTATCTAGTGATTATTCACAAGTTGAACTTAGAATTTTTACTCATGTATCTAAAGTAGGTCACTTAAAGGAGGCATTTATTGAAGATAAAGATATTCATACTAAAACAGCTTCTGATATATTTGGTATTAGTGAGGAGTTTGTAGATCGCGATATGAGAAGGACTGCTAAAGCTGTTAATTTTGGGATTTTATATGGAATTAGTTCTTTTGGACTTAGTGAAGATTTAGGAGTTAATATCATTGATGCAAAGGGTTTTTTAGATCACTATTTAAATACTTATCCAGGAATAAAAGAATATATGGAAAAACAAAAAAAAGAGGCTTATCAAAATGGTTTTGTTAAAACATTGATGAATAGAAGAAGAGTTATTCCTGAACTTCAAAGTAAAAATTATATGGTTAGGACTCAAGGAGAGAGGATTGCTTTAAATACACCTATTCAAGGTACTTCTGCAGATATATTAAAAAAGGCTATGGTTGAAATATTTCATGAATTTAATCAAAGAAATCTAAAAAGTAAAATGTTGATTCAAGTGCATGATGAATTAATTTTTAATGTTGTTTTAGAGGAAGAAAAAGAGGTGACTGAAATTGTTCGTGATATTATGGAAAATACATATCAATTAAGTGTTCCTTTGAAAGTAGATATAGAAACAGGGAAAAATTGGTATGAAGCAAAGTAAAGACAGGAGGAGAGTGGAATGCCAGAAAAGCCAGAAGTGATTACTGTTTGTAATGCTTTAAAACGAAAAATTTTACATAAAAAAATTAATCAGGTGGACGTTTATTGGAGTAATATTATTAGTATACCTAGTGTATTAGAGTTTAAGGAAAAATTAAAGAATGAAGAAATTTTAAATATTGAAACTAGGGGAAAATTTATTGTTATTTTACTAACCAATTATTATTTACTTGTTCATCTTAGAATGGAAGGAAAATTTATGTTTCGTGAAGTGAAAGATCCCTTATCTAAACATGAGCACGTTGTTTTTACTTTTTCTGATCAAGTGGAAATGAGATATCATGATGTTCGAAAATTTGGAAAGATGTATTTGGTTAAAAAGGATAGATTATATTTGGATACACCACTAAAGAATTTAGGATATGAATTTGATGATCAAAGGCTTACTAGTGATTATTTACTTGAAAAATTTAAAAAAAAGAATAAGTTTATTAAAACGGTTTTATTAGATCAATCTATTATTACTGGTATTGGAAATATTTATGATGATGAAATTCTTTTTATGAGTCGAATTAATCCATATAAAAGGGCATGCGATTTAAGTAAAGAAGAGTGTAGGGAAATTATTAAAAATACAAAAGTTATTCTTAATCAAGCGATTCAAATGGGTGGAACTACAATTAAAAGTTTTACATCAGAAGAGGGGGTTCATGGTTTATTTCAAAATCAATTATTAATTCATGGAAAGAAAAATGAGGATTGTCCTGTTTGTAGTAAAAGAATTGTTAAGGATCAAATAGATGGTAGAGGAACTTATTATTGTCCTAATTGTCAGAAATGAATGGTAAAGAAATAAGTTGTTTTAAATATATTTTTAATAAAAAATATTCACAAAGTTTATTATTTATTGTATAATTTAATGGTGTTATTAGAAATGGAGTGAAAGAAATGTTAAAAACAAAGATGATTTGTGGTATTGGACCAGCTACTCAAGATTGGTCTGTATTTGAAAAATTAGTTTTAAATGGAATGACTGTTGTCAGAGTTAATTTTTCTCATGCTACAATAGAAGAGAGAAAAGTAGATGAGGAGTTAGTATATAAAGCTCGCAAAGAACTAGGTAAAAATGTTGCTATTTTATATGATACTAAGGGACCTGATTTAAGAACTTGTGAATTTGAAAATAATGCAATTGATTTTGTTAGTGGAAATACAATTAGAATTGTAAAGGAAAGTGTAATTGGTAATCAGGAGAGAATTAGTTTAAATTATCCTCAAGTAATTGATAATTTAGAAGTAGGAACAGCGATTTTGTTAAATGATGGTTTTGTTAGGCTTGAAGTTGTTTCTGTTGAGGATGATGGTGTAACTTGTAAAATTTTTGATAGTGATACACTAAAGAGTAGACGTGGTGTGAATATACCAGGGGTTGATCTAAATATTCCTTTTGTTTCTGATGATGATGAAGCAGATATCAAATATGCTTGTGAACATGATGGTGATTATTTAGGGATTTCTTTTGTTTCGAGTGCAGATGATGTAAGGGCAGCAAGAAGCCTTCTTGAGAAATATGGAAAACCTCAAATGCCTATCTTATCTAAAATAGAGACAGTAAAAGCGATTGAAAATATAGATGAAATTATTGATGAAACAGATGGTATTATTATTGCTAGAGGAGATTTAAGTGTAGAAGTCCCTTTTATTCAAGTACCAATTTTGCAAAAAGAAATTGTTAGAAAATGTCGTGAAAAGGGAAAAATTTGTATTGTTGCTACAGAAATGCTAAAGAGTATGTGTAAAAATTCTCGTCCTACTAAAGCAGAACTTACAGATGTTTCAACTGCTGTGTTTGATGGAGCTGATGCTGTATGGTTAAGTGATGAAACAACAATAGGAGCACACCCTGATTTGGCTTCTCAATATTTAGGAGAAATTAGTGGGGTAGCTGAAGAGCATTATCAGGAATATGCAAGAGTTTATGAGGTTAATGAGACTCATGGTATTCATGATTTAATTGCTAAAAGTGTAGTATCTGCTGCTGAAGATTTAAATGTTAAGGTGATTGTTGCTGCTACTATGAGTGGTTTTACGGCGCAAAGAATCAGTAATTTAAAGCCTGATGCATTAATTTTAGCATTAGTACCAGATGAGAAAGTTGCTCGTAGTTTAGCTCTTAATTGGGGTGTTTTTCCAGTAGTTGTTCCTAATTATTGTTCTACTGATGAACTTGTTCAAGATGCAATTAAAAGAGCAAAGGAATTTATGGAGTTGAAATCTGGTGATAAGATTATTATTACTGGTGGTTTCCCTAATACTGGAGAAAAAGTAACAAACTTTATGAAAGTTGAAGAGGTAAAATAGATCAATTGCTCTTTTTATCATAAAAGTATAATTTAAAAGGATATAAGTTTTCGTTATATCCTTTTTATATGTTTATTTCTTCATTTTTAAAGTTTTTATCTACTATATCTTCATGGACTTTTTCTTCAGGTGTGTTTAGATAAACTTCTTCGATACGATCTACTCTACAACGTTCTGCTGTAATAATAGAGTTGATTTTATTTGAAGCAATTTCTATATCATCGTTTACTACAACATAGTTATATTTACTTACTTCATTTATTTCGTTATAGGCTGTTTTGAATCGTTTTTCGATTTTTTCTTTACTTTCTGTATTTCTACCTTCTAATCTTTTTCTTAACTCTTGCATACTAGGAGGAAGGATAAAGATAAATAAAGTTTCAGGTAAAAGTTCTTTAACTTTTAAGGCACCCTGAATTTCAATTTCTAGAATGACATCTTCCCCTTGATCTAAATGACTTTTTATATACTCTTTTGGAGTACCATAATAATTATCTCCATATTGGGCATATTCTAGCATTTCATTATTTTGAATCTTATCCTCAAATTGTTCTTTTGTTAGAAAGTAATATTCTACTTGATCTTGTTCGTTTCCTCTAGGTTGTCTACTTGTACATGAAATAGATAACCAAATGTTTTTATTTTTCTGTAGTAAGTCTTTAATTATACTACCTTTTCCAGATCCTGACGGTCCAGATATGACAATTAGTAATCCTTTTTTCTTTGTTCTTATCATTATTTTATCTCCTTTTTTAATTGATTCTGAAATTCTTTTTTGATTAGTTTCTGATTATCTTTTGGTAGGGAATATACTATTGTAGATTTTAATTCTAAGTCTAATAGAGGGTTATTTTTTTCAAATTTACTTAATATTGGAATATCTATTTTCTTTTTTATTTGATTTAAATATTTTTGACCTTTTTCATTGAATCCTAGAATTCTAATATGAATTTTGTTTTGTTGTTGGTTTGCTTCTTCTTTGGTGAGGCCTATTAATATGTGTAGGAGCATTCTTGAAATCTTATTATAAGTGTATCTTTTTGATTTTAATTTTAGTATTAGTTCATTATAGTTAGAACAATTCATCACTACTTTTTTAAGTAATCTATCGATACCTTCGTCTACTGTATGATATATACTTAAATCTTTTTCTGTAATAATTTTATATTTTAGAAGAGGAAAATAATCATCTATAAAATGTAAATTTTCTTGTTTTAAATACTTTTTGACGTATGTTGGTATAGCAATATCAATTTCTTTCTTTTCTTTTAAAGTATTTCTAATTGTAGTACTACTAGTAATTTTTTTCAATTTTTCTGTATGATAGCAAGTTGTTCTTTTGATTGCTACTGGTTTAATTTGATAATGATTTTTTAAAATAGTTTTAATATAGCTTACTCCTAATAAGTCATTTGGAGCATTAATTTTTTTTCCTGTTAAGTCATATAAAGCTTTTGAAATGGCTGTTGGATAGTTTTCTCCTAATTTTGAATATATTTGAACTAGATGATCAAAATTTTCATTTTCTATTTGTGCTTTGGCAATTTCTGTAAGAGTTTCTATATCGTCTGTTTCGCTTCCAAAGACAAATTGATCTACTTTTAATTTTTCTAATATAGTTAAAGCACCATAACTAAAAAAATCAGCCGATTGAGTAGAATAAAGAAAAGGTAGTTCAATGATTAAATCAATTCCTGCTAGTTTTGCTATTTCTGTTTTTTGCCATTTATCAATAATAGATGGTTCTCCTCGTTGGGTAAAATTTCCACTAAGAACTAAGATGATTTCTTCATCTTTGTATAATTCCTTTATTTTTTTTAAATGGTATAGATGACCATTATGGAAGGGATTATATTCTGCAATGATTCCTACTGCCATGATTTCACCTCTTTCTGTGTTATCATATTTTATCATATGTTTAATGAATTTGTAAAATGGTAATTTGATGAATGATAAATGAGTATTTGCCTTTTTTTCTTAGTTTTTGTATAATGTTAATGGTGATATCTATGCAGGTAGTTGATTTAAGTTTATTACATAGTAATTTTGTCGATGAGATTCGTATTGATGATGATTTTTATTTTGAAAAAGAAGTGTACCAAAAAACAGATATTAAATATTTTAAATCTCTTCATGTCGACGGTGTAATTAAAAGGGAAACAGATGATGATGATTTTCTTGATTTATCTGTTTCAGGGGAAATGGTGCTTGCTGATAGTATTAGTTTAGAAGATGTTGATTATCCTTTTTCATTTAAAATAGAGGGTAGTTTAAAAGAAATTTTAGGAAATTGTCCAAATACTCTTGATATTTTGGAAATTTTGTGGGAAAATATTGTACTAGAGATTCCCTTAAAGTTTACTAAGGTCGAGGATCTCAGTAAATTTCATGGTGATGGGTGGTGTTTGATGAGTGAAGCAGATACTCATCGGTGTAACCCCTTTAATGAATTATTAAAAGATTTTGGAGAGGAGTGAGAAAGATGATGACTTTAAATATTCAATTATTTGCTGTACCATTCCGTAAGGTTTCAAAAACGAGAAAAAGAATGAGAAGAGCTCATAATGCTATGGAGATTCCTGGTGTTACGAAATGTACAAATTGTGGTGAAGTGATTAAACCTCATAGAGTTTGTGCTAAATGTGGTAATTATAAAGGAAAAACAGTGATAGAAGTAAAAGAAGTAGCTTAAACTTCTTTTAATTTTTGTTTAAATTGTTATAAATAAAATATATTTTCAAAAAACTATTGCATATTTTGTCGAAGTTTGCTATATTTTATTTGTGGACAATTTATTGTTCATGAAGGTATACTTGTTTGTGCGTATCACCTTCTTTGGCATCTGAACAATTTGTTTAGATGCTTTCTTATTTTATAATAAAAATTATTGGAATTAGTATTAAAGGAAAAATTGGGAGAAGAAGATGAATGATTTATATGATTATCTATTAAAATTGGAAAATAATTTAGATCATGAGGAAGTAATTCAAAAATTGAGAAGTGCTTACATGAAAGTAAAGAATAATAAAGAATTAGTAAGTAGAATTTTTGAGTATAATAATACAAGGAGTGAAGTCTTAAGAAATGAGTTAAGGCAAGATCTTGATATTAGAAGGGTTAAGGAATTAGAAGCAAAGTTAAATTATATTATATTAGAAATTAATCAAAATTTATCTATTTTAACTAATAAAAGGGGTTCATTATGAAAATTATTAGTGGAAAATATAGAGGAAGAACTTTATTAGGACATCATCTTGAAAAAACAAGGCCAACAATGGATAGAGTAAAGGAATCTCTTTTTGCTATGATACAATTTGATATAGATCAAGCTATAGTGTTAGATTTATTTGCTGGGTCAGGAAATTTGGGAATTGAGTCAATTAGTATGAATGCTAAGATGTGTTACTTAGTTGACTTAAATCAAAGGGCAATTAGTATAATTAAGAAAAATCTAGATAGATTGGCAATTCCAGAAGAGAAGGTACAAGTTTTAAATTTGGATTATCAAAAGGCTTTAGCTAGTTTGAAAACAGGAAATCAAAAATTTGATATTATTTTTTTAGATCCACCATATCAAACCGATTATATTGCAAAAAGTATTCAATTAATAACGCAATATGATCTATTGATTCAAGATGGTTTAATTATTTGTGAAAGTGATGATTTAGAAAAGATCATTTATTCTGAACATTATAAGAAATTAAAGTCTAAAAAATATGGTGATAAATATATTGTTATATTAAAAAAAGTGTTATAATAAATAATGGGTGATAATATGAGTATGACAGATAACAAGGGTTTTGCCATTTCGACGATGTTATATGGTTTATTGATTATGTCAGTGATGATTATCTTTATGCTTTTAAGTGTGATTAGTTTTACTAAAAAGACTTCAAGTGATTTTGTCAATAAAGTTGAAAAAGAGTTAATTCAATTTGCCGAAGAAAAAAGAAATAATTTAACTGCTTGTCCATAAACGTTGTTCTAGTTAGATGAATTGTTCTTTTTTCTTTTTTTGTTAGCAAAAAGCCTTGACTTCTGCTAATTATAGTCATATAATGTTTTTAGCACTCATAAATTAGTAGTGCTAAACGGAGGTAAGAGCATGCTTACTAAAAGAGAAAATGATATCTTAAAATTAATCGTGGAACAGTACATTAAACTTGCCAAACCAGTAAGCTCCAATCTCATATGTAAGAGATTAAAGTGTTCATCCGCCACTGTTAGAAGTGAGATGAAAGCTTTAGAGGAAATAGGTTTACTTGAGAAGACACATACTTCTAGTGGACGTGTGCCAAGTGAAAAAGGTTACCGTTACTATGTTGACAATTTAATGGAAATAAAAAAAATGAAAGCTGAGGATATGTTGAAGCTTCAGAGAATTTTTAAAAACCAAGAATTAGTTTTATCAGATTGTATCTCTAAAAGTTTACAATTAATATCTGATATGACAAGTTATACTACTGTAATCTTAGGGTCTTCATCACATGATAATTTGTTAAAGAAAATAGAAGTAATTCCAATAGATGAAGCAAATATGACAGTAATTGTTGTAACAGATAAGGGTCATGTTGAACATAAGACAATTTCTTTAGAAGATGTTAGCCAAAAAGAAATTGAAAAAACAGTTTCTTTAATTAATAATTTAATTATTGGTACTCCTATTGATGAGGTGAGTACAAAGTTAGAATTTGAAGTAAAGCCAATTATAGGTAAGTATGTTGATCAACATGAACAAATTTATAATGCATTTTACCATGTATTTTCAGATTTTACTGAAAATAACCATGTGAATGTAGTCGGTAAAAATAAATTTCTTGAACTTCCTGAATTTGCAGATATCAATAAAATTAAAGAAATTTATAATAAACTTGATGATAAGGAGACTCTTCGAAGAATTACAGAGAAAAGGGCTACAGAAACAGATGATGGTGATGATAGTAGTCACAATATAGAGATTTATATTGGTGAAGAAAATCAAATTGATGATGATGTTACCATTATAAAGACAACATATAAAACGAAGACAGATGAAGGAACAATTGCGATTATTGGTCCGAAAAGGATGGAATATGATCGAGTTGTTAATATGTTGGAGTTTATTAAAGAAAATATAGAAAAATAGGTGATGAAAGTGACAGAAGAGAAAAATAAAAAAGATGAAGAAAATCTTGAATTGAATGAAAAAGAATGTAATTGTTCTCAGAATTGTAATTGTACAGATGATGAAGAAGGTATATGTTCTTGCAAGGGAAAGCATCAAGATAAAAAACATCAGAAAAACAAATTACAAGAAAAAGTTAAAAATTTAGAAGAAGAAAATCAGAAATTAATTGAGGCTAATAACGAATTAACAGAAAAGATTAAATATAGTCAAGCAGAATTAATAAATTATCGTCGTCGTAAGGATGAGGAAACAGAGAATTTATTAAAGTATGCTAATAAAGATATTATTACAGAGTTACTTCCGATAATTGATAATTTTGAACGAGCAATATCGCTTGATGATAATGATTTAACAGATGAGTTATCAAAATTTCTAAGTGGATTTAAAATGATGTATTCACAAATGAACGATGTTTTTAAAAAATTCGGAGTTAGCGAAATAAATAGAGTTGGAGAAGAATTTGATCCAAATTTAGAGCAGGCTTTAATGACTGATAACTTAAAAGATAAAAATGAGGATGAAGTAACAGAAGTTTTATTAAAAGGATATAAATTAAAAGATAGGGTTATTAGACCTGCAACAGTAAAAATCAATAAAATAGAAGATTAATATAAAAAGGAGAGATGAATTATGAGTAAAATAATAGGTATAGATTTGGGTACAACTAATAGTTGTTGTGCAGTATTAGAAGCAGGAGCACCAGTTGTTATTCCTAATCCAGAAGGAAATAGAACAACTCCTTCTGTAGTATCATTTAAAAATGAAAGAATAGTAGGAGATGCTGCAAAACGTCAAGCTTTAACAAATAAAAATACTATCAGTAGTGTTAAAAGATTAATGGGAACAGGCAAAAAAGTAGAAGCAGAGGGAAAAAAATATACTCCAGAAGAAATTTCGGCTATGATTTTAAGTTATATTAAAGATTATGCAGAAAGTTATTTAGGAGAAAAAGTTGATCGTGCAGTTATTACTGTACCAGCATACTTCAATGATTCTGAACGTCAAGCAACCAAAAATGCTGGAAAAATTGCTGGCCTTACTGTGGAACGTATTATCAATGAGCCAACTGCAGCAGCTCTTGCTTATGGACTTGATAAACAAGATGCTTCTCAAACAATTTTAGTATATGATTTAGGAGGAGGAACTTTCGATGTTTCTATTCTTGAATTAGGAGATGGTGTATTTGAGGTAAAATCAACAAATGGTAATAACAAATTGGGTGGTGATGATTTCGACCAAGCAATTACTGATTATTTAGTTGAAACATTTAAGAAAGAAAATGGAATTGATCTAACCAAAGATAAAATGGCTATGCAAAGACTTAAAGAAGTATCTGAAAAAGCAAAAAAAGATTTATCAGGTGTTACTTCAACTCAAGTTTCTGCTCCATTTATCGCTCAAGGTGAAGATGGAGGACCAGTTCATTTAGATGTAACACTAACTCGTGCTAAGTTTGAGGATTTAATTCGTGATTTAGTAAATTCTACATTGGAACCAGTTAGAAAAGCTTTAAAAGATGCTAAACTTACAAAAGATGATATTGATAAAGTCATTTTTGTTGGAGGTTCTACTCGTATTCCGATGGTATATGATTTAATTAAGAAAGAATTAGGTAAAGAACCTTCAAAAGAAGTAAATCCAGATGAGGTAGTTGCGATGGGAGCTGCTATTCAAGGTGGAGTACTAACAGGAGATGTTAGTGATATCGTTTTACTTGATGTTACTCCACTATCTCTTGGACTTGAAACATTAGGTGGTGTCATGACTACATTAATTCCAAGAAATACAACTATTCCAACTTCTAAAAAAGAAGTCTTCTCAACAGCAGCTGACAATCAGCCAGCAGTAGATATTCATGTATTACAGGGAGAACGTCCAATGGCTGCCGACAATAAAACATTAGGAAACTTCCAATTAACAGGAATTCCAGCAGCTCGTCGTGGGGTACCACAAATTGAAGTTACTTTTGATATTGATGCCAATGGTATCGTAAATGTTACTGCTAAAGATTTAGGAACCAATAAAAAACAATCTATTACTATTACATCTAACACTACATTGTCAGATGAAGAAGTAGAAGAAATGATGAAAGAAGCAGAAGCTAATAAAGAAGCAGATAAAAAAAGAAAAGAAGAGGCCGATTTAAGAAATGAGGCTGAACAATTATGTTTTCAAACAGAAAGTTCTTTAAAAGATTTCGGAGATAAAGTGGATAGTAAAGAAAAAGAAGAAATTGAAGATTTAATCAAAGAAGTTCGTGAGCAATTGGCAAAAGAGGAACTTGATCAAGAAGAACTTACTAAAAAGAAAGATGCTTTACAAGAGAAAGCTATTGCTCTAGCAAGTAAAATTTATCAACAAAATGCAGAAGTAAATTCAGAGTCTGCTGAAGAAGGTAACAAAGAGGAAAAAAACAGCGATGTAAAAGATGCTGATTACGAGGAAAAATAGAAAAAAGTTCTAGGTAGCTAGGACTTTTCTAACATTAAAGGAAGGAAAAATATGAAAAAATACAAAAATAGAAGTGAGGTACCGAAAAAATATCAATGGGATTTATCTGAATTTTATAAAAGTGAAGGAGAGTGGCAGCAAGAATATGAACAAGTAGTAAAACTTTTTTCTAGAGTAGAAGAGTATAAGGGGAATTTAAATGATAGTAAACAATTAGAAAAATTTTTACTATTAGATACTGAAATTTCTAATATCATGGATGATTTATATGTTTATGCTTATTTATCTCATGATGTGGATTTAGAAAATTCATTATATATTGAAATGTTAGAAAAAGCTGGATCTTTATTAACAGAATATGGTGTAATTAGTGCTTTTGCTATTCCAGAAATTTTAAATTTAGATGAGAAATCTTTCAAGGAACTTTTTGAGGAAAATAAGGGGTTAGAAAAATTTAGGGTTTATTTGGAAGATATTTATATGAAGAAGAAACATACTCTAACAGAAAATGAAGAGAAGATAATTTCTCTTTTAACCGATACTTATTCTAGTTATAGTAGTATTTCTTCATCGCTTTTGAATTTGGAACATGATTATGGTAAGGTTAAAATTTCAGATCAAGAAGAAATAGAAATTGCTTCTAATAATATAGGGCTCCTAAAAAGAAATAAAGATGAAAAAGTCAGGAAAGAGGCATCGACTAAATTTGGAGAAGTACTAGCTAGATATCAAACAACAGAAAGTGCTTTGTTAAATAGTTATGTGAAAAATAGTATTAATTTGGCTAAAATCAGAAAATATGATAATCCATGGAGTGAATACTTAGAAAATAAATATTTAGATGGTCAAATTTTTATAGCACTTCAACAAGTGGCTGAAAATAATGTGAGTATTAATCAGAAGTATTATAAATTAATGAAAAAAGTTTTAAAATTGCCGATACTTCATGGTTATGATCTTCGTTTAGAATGGTCTATTTTAGAAAAAGAGTATGAAATAGAGGAAGCTGAAGAATTGGTGTTGAAGGCTTTACAAGTTTTGGGTGATGATTATCATAAAAAACTTAAGAAGGTATTTGATCATCACTATATTGATTATTGTCAGTATAAGGGAAAAACCAGTGGTGGTTATAGTTATTCTACAGCAAGGCAAAATTCTAGAATTCTTTTAAGTTTTAATGGTCAGATGACTAATATTTTTACTGTTGTTCATGAGATTGGTCATAATGTTCACAGACAATATTTGAATGAAAGCACTGAACCTTGGTATCGATATCAAGGAATAATAGTGGGAGAAGTTGCCTCTTTAACTAATGAAATTTTGCTTGCTAATTATATTTATGAAAGTGCTGTAACAAAAGAGGAAAAATTAATTGGATTAGAAAACTTTATTCAAACATTTCAAAATAATTTTTTTGGAGCTGTTATGGAGGGACAGTTAGAACTTGCAATGTATGATCATGTTGGAAAGGGTAATAGTATAACAGCTAAATATCTAAATGATCAAGTAATGAACAAATTAAAATTGTATCGTGATGGCACTGTAGAAAATGATGAATATACTAATTTAATGTGGGTTACAAGGAGTCATTATTATACAAAATTTTATTTATTTAATTATGCTATTTGTATTTCAGTGGCAACAGTACTTGCAGAAAAGATTATGAATAAAGAAGAAGGAATTTTAGAAAAATATAAAGAGTTTTTATCTTGTGGTAGTGATATTAAACCAGTAGATGTATATAAAAGGTTAGGAGTAGACTTAACAGAAAAAGAAGTTTATGAACAAGCTATTAAATATTTTGATTCTAAACTTGATTTATATGAAAAACTAAGTAAAGAAGGTGAATAATATGGATAAAAGGGATTATTATGAGGTATTAGGAGTTTCTAAAAGTGCAACAGAAAGTGAAATTAAAAGTGCTTTTAGAAAACTTGCTAAAAAATACCATCCCGATTTAAACAAAGATGATCCAACTGCAGCTGACAAATTTAAAGAAGCTCAAGAGGCTTATGAAGTCTTGAGTGATGAAAAGAAAAGAAAGCAATATGATCAATTTGGCCATGCTGGAGTAAATTCTTCGGCAGGAGGATTCGGTGGTTTTGGTGGTTCTGGTTTCGGTTTTGATGCTAGTGATATTGATCTAGGAGATATTTTTGATTCTTTCTTTGGAGGAGGATTTTCAGGAGGTTTTTCTAATTCTAGATCATCAGGGCCTAGAAGACAAGATGGTAGCGATGTATTAAGAAGAATGAATTTAACTTTTGAAGAGGCAATCTATGGTTGTGAAAAAGATTTGGAATTAGATGTTGTTGAGGAGTGTTCAACTTGTAAAGGAAATGGAGGTCTAAATTCTAAAACTTGTAATAAATGTCATGGAAGTGGTACCATTACCACTGAACAACATACGATTTTAGGATCATTTTTATCTAAATCAACATGTCCAGATTGTCGAGGAACAGGTAAAACTTATGAAAAAGAGTGCCCAGATTGTCATGGGAAAGGTCAAGTTAAAAAGCATAAAACTTTGACAATTAATGTACCTGCTGGTATTTCATCAGGTGATCGTTTACGAGTAGCTAAAAAAGGAAACCCTGGTGCAAATGGGGGATTACCTGGAGATTTGTATTTAGAGTTTATAGTAGCAGAACATGAATATTTTAAAAGAGAGAATGATGATATTTATTTAGATGTCCCTTTATCTATTACAGAAGCTATTTTAGGATGTAAAAAGGAGATTCCTACTTTATATGGAACTATTAAACTAAATATTCCAGCTGCAACTGATAGTGGCGATATTCAAAGAATTAAAGGAAAAGGTGTAGACAATAAAGCTAAACGTTCTAAAGGAAATATGTATGTTACTTTTAAAGTGGTTACACCTAAAAAGCTTTCTAGGGAACAAAAGAAAATTATAGAGCAATTAAGTAAAACTGATTTAGTAGATTCAGAAATAGAAAGGTTTAGTCTTTTTACAGAGAAGAATAGTAAAAGAATCTAAAAAAGAACTTTACAGGATATGTTTAGTTCTTTTTGTTGTTTTTAATTTGTAAAAAAGTGCATTTATGTTATAATTGAAAGAAAGTTTTGTAAGTGAGGAGGTTTAAATGTGAATATTAATAATGTGGATCAATATTTTTCGAATTTAGACAATAGACGTAAGGAAATTATAGACTGTGATAAGAGAACTAATAAGATTATAGGTCCTTATACAGCAAGAAGATTAGATCTTCAGTATTTTCCTTATCATGTAGATCTTGAAGAAAATGGCTTTCTAGAAGATTGCATTATGAAAATTATTCCTAATATGACAAATGATTATTCTAAAAATGTTGATTTGATTGAAAATGTTTTTCATGGCTTGGACTATACAGATATTAATGGTGGTTCGATTTTGCATATAATCCCAACTTATGCATTTCGAGACTTTGATGAATTTCAGTACTTTAGGGCTGTTGATTCCTTAATATGTACTTTTTCTATAGACCCAAATGCATTAGATAATTTTGGAAATAATACTATTCAAGCACTTGTTGATGAATGTTGGTGGAGTGAGAAGGTTATTACAGATATTATAACTAGTGCATATGAATATGGATTAGATATCAACCATGTTAATTGTTATGAACATACCATAATGCATTCTGCTATATATGGTAGTTGTGATAATGTAATTCATGTATACAAACGATTGATTGAAAGAGGTTTTGATTCAACCAAAAAAGATTGTGATGAAAGGAGTATAGTAGATGCTATGATGCTGATGAGGCTAGAATATCAAAATAGTCGAAAAGAGAAACGTGTTGTGTTGGATGGTTATCCTTATGCAGAGGAACAAATTAAAATGCTTGAAAATTTATATTTAAAAAGTTGTAAATCTATATCGTCTTTATCGTCTTTAGAAAATGAAAAAGAAAAACAGTATTCATTAAAAGGAAGAAGAAAAAGATAATAAAAATAACGAAAAATTCATTATATTATTTTTGGATATGTTTAAAATATCATGGTATGTAAAATTCTTTCGGTGTTTTTAAAGTTTAGTTTGGCAATATCTTTTAAAATATCAGCATTGTATTTTTCGACTATTTCTTCTCCAATGGTATCTACTTCTTTTCCTGCTCCTTTTACAAGAGGAATACCTATTTTGTCGCATAATTTATCAAATTCTTTTAAAAAGATATACCTACTAATAATAGAGGCACAAGCAACTGCTAAGTTTTTATCTTCTGCTTTAGTCATAAAAGTAATGTTTTTTTGAATATTAGGTGACTCTTTGATGTATTCATAGTATCTTTTTTCTCTTGCAAATTCATCTACTATAATATAGTCAACGATAGGATTTTCTTCGGTTATGATTTGATATAAGACTTTATTATGCATAATTGCTTTAATTTTGTTCATATTGACATTTTTGGAATATTTTTCATTATATTCTTTATTACTTAGAATAATACTTCTATATTTAATTTTTTTTGCAATGATGGGAGCAATTTTTAAGATTTTTTCATCATTTATTTTTTTAGAATCACCAACTCCAAGTGTTTCTAAATCGGATATGTCCTCCTTTTTTACATAGGTTGCAGTTACGACAATTGGTCCAAAGTAATCACCAGTTCCTACTTCATCACTTCCTACGGAATTACAATTGTGATATTTTGAAATGTCTTCTTTTGGCTGATCTGTGATTCCCATCATTTCCTTCCACATAGAAGCATCAACATCGGCACTAACTCCTTGAAACATTACTTTATTAGATGTATATAAAGTTACTACTGTATCATGATCAACTGCTTGAAATACTACATAGGGAATTTCTTTATCTTTCTTTTTATCTTTATAATATTCAATCATTTTCTTTTTTATTTCATCATTTACTTTAAAAACAATATTCATTTTGAGACTCCTTACATATTTTTACAATTAAATATTTATTACTATAAAATTATTATAACTTATTTTTAAATATTATGCTATAATTATTCTAGGAGAGTGATATGATGAATATAATAGATGTTATAGTTATACTATTTATATTATTATGTATAGTCTCAGGATTAAAGAGAGGAGTAATTAAGGAAACAGTTAATGTAGTAGGTAATTTATTTATTTTAGTTCTTTCATTTAGTCTAATGGGGAGTGTTGCCAAAATATTGTATGGATTTATGCCATTTTTTAACTTTGGTTTGTTAGGAATAAGTTTATCTACTTTAAATCTTTTGGTTTATCAGATTATCGCCTTTGTTATCATTTATCTTATTCTAAGTTTTATTTTTAGATTAGTGTTAAGTGTGACTAAGGTTATAGATAAGTTGGTTAATAGTTTGCTTATCTTTCATACAGCATCTTCAATATTAGGTGGTATAGTGGGTTTTATAGGAGGATTTTTGATTTCTTTTGTTATCTTAATTATTATTTCTGTACCTTTGGCTGATAATATTCATTTTCATGAATCAAAGGCAGCAGATTTGGTTTTGAATCATACTCCTATATTAACTGGATTGACTAAGAATTTGAATTCTGCTACAAGTGATATTTATACATTGACTAGGAGGATTAATAAGGATAAGCATAAACTTGAGAATTCTAATTTGTATAATTTGGAAGTTTTAGCAATTATGTTAAAATATGAGATTGTTTCCGTTGAGACAATAGATCAATTAGTTGAGCAGGGTAAGTTGTCTGATATGAAAAATATAAATAGTATTTTGAATCAATATAGATAGGAGAATAATAAAATGATTAAATTGTTAGAAAAAAGTGATGACTTTAGTGAAGAAATTAAAAGTCAGGTGGTTTTAGTTGATTTTTTTGCAACGTGGTGTGGTCCATGTAAGATGTTAATGCCAGTATTAGAAAGTTATGAAAAAGAACATTCTGATATGAAAATCTTGAAGGTAGATGTAGATTTATATCCTGAACTTGCAAAAGAGTATACCATTATGAGTGTTCCTACATTGTTAGTATTTAAAGATGGAAAATTGGTAAAAAAAGAGTCAGGCTTTAAGAACAGTACAGAGTTAGATAATTTGTTAAAATAAATGTGAGAGGTAGTTGTATTTTGTTAGATAAATACATTATCAATCTCATTTTTTCTTTTGTTCAATTAGACAAGGTTCAATAATTTGGTAAGAATAGTTTTTTTCTTTTAATATTGAAATTAAATTCTTTTCTATTTTTGAGATATAAATTACTTGTTCTAGAAATTGTTTTGATAAAATTTCGTTTTTATTTAGTATGTATTCAAGATTTTTTATTTGATCATAATGAGTGGTAATTTTAATTAAGTATCCAGGAATCAATTTATTATATTTTATTTGTTCTAAACACTGTTTAACACTTTTGGAATATGCTCTTATTAAACCATTGCTTCCTAATTTTATTCCTCCAAAGTAACGAACGACGATACACAGTATATTAGTTAATTCTTCTTTTTTTAAAACACTTAAAATAGGCATTCCGGCGGTGCCAGATGGTTCACCATCATCAAATGATTTAGTTATATTTCCTATAATATAAGCATAACAACAGTGAGTTGCTTTGGGGTGAAGGGATTTGGTCATTTTTAAGATTTTTTTGATATCAGAAGTATTTTCAATTTTATAAAGTAAACAGATAAATTTTGAATTTTTTATGATTAATTCAGTAGAGAAATTTTTGTTAATTACTTTCATTTTATCACCAAAAATATTATATCTTATATTTTTAAAATTCACCATCTTGTTCTTTATATTTTTTTAATATTTTGTTATACTATTATTAGGAGGCCTTATGAAAGAAAAATTAAATGTTAATAATTTAAATAAGTGTATTAAAGAATATAAAAATCTTGCTCATTATCTAAATATTTTGGTGATTTTTTCTATATTATCTCTTGGTGTTTATATTTTAAATAAATTACACGTCTTTAGTTTTTTTTGTAGCTTTTTAAAAGTGATGACACCATTATTTATTGGTGTGTTATTCGCTTGGTTATTATCGCCCATTATAGATAAACTAATTGAAAAGAAAGTTCCAAAAGTGGTTGCTTGTGTTATTGTATACACTATTTTGATTGGTATTATTTTTATTATATTAGCTTTGTTTATTCCTAATCTTATTAGCCAAATTAAAGATTTAATTGCTGCTATGCCAAATATTTTGAAAGAATTAAAGGAAATAGTTAATAGTATTTTAGGAAATAATGATAGTGCTAGTGTTAATCATATTAGAAAAAGTATTTTTAAGACAGTTGGTGATATTAGTACAAGCTTTTCTACAACTTTACCAGAGACTTTAATAGGTGGTACTAAAAGTTTTATTTCTGTTATTACTACATCTATTTTAGGGTTAATGATTAGTTTTTATTTATCTTATGATTATCATTTAATGACTAAAAAAGTATATAGTTTTATTCCTAAGAAATATCATGATAATGCTAAAGATTTAATTAGAAGGATTAATTGTTCTTTAAGGAGTTATCTTCAAGGTGTTTTTGTTGTTATGTTGCTTGTTTTTATTAGTCAAGCCATAGGGTTAACTTTAGCAGGATTAAAGGCACCATTAATTTTTGCTTTGTTTTGTGCTATTACTGATATTATTCCTTATTTTGGTCCTTGGATTGGGGCTGTTCCAGCAATTATAGTAGGGTTTACTATTTCTCCAGCAACAGGAATATTTACCATTATATCTATTATTATTGTTCAAACTTTAGAAAATAATTTCTATCAACCATTAATTATGGGTCATACTATGAAATTACATCCTGTTGTAATTATGATTGGGTTATTGATTTTTGGCCATTTCTTTGGTATTATGGGGATGATCATTGCAACTCCTTTAGTTGCTGTTATCAAAATTATCTTTGGATTTACAAATGAAAAGTTGCATTTGATGGATAATTTACTTGAAAATATTAAAAATAGTTAAAAAACTGTGATAAAGAAAAGTACTAAAATGAAATATAGAGAGTTAGAGTAGGTGAAAGCTAACATAAATTTTGGGAAAGCTACTTTGGAGTTTTATCGGGAAAACCGTTATCATAATTAAGACCAATTTTAGGATGGTACCGGGCATTTATTGTCCTCCTAAAAAGGTCTTTTATTTGTGCTTAGAGGAGGAATTATGAATCAAATTATTGCTATAGTTGGAATGGCAGGAAGTGGAAAAAGTGTTGCTAGTAGTTACTTAGAAAAAAAGGGATATGAACGCATTCATTTTGGTAATATTATTATTGATAAATTAAGAGAAAAGAATATGGAGGTTAATCCTAAAAATGAGAAGATGGTTCGTGAAAAGCTTCGAAAAGAACAGGGCATGGGAGTATTAGCAGAGCTACTTTTACCTGTAATTAGGGAAAAGTTAAAGACTAAAGATATAGTTTTAGATAGTTTGTATTCATGGGAAGAGTTTTTAATATTACAAAAAGAGTATTCTAAGAATATGAAACTTATTGGTATTTTAGCGGATAAAGAAAAACGTTATGAGAGAATGAAAACTAGGGAATATCGGCCTTTTACATATCAAGAGGCTAAAGAACGTGATATTAGTGAAATTGAAAATTTAGCAAAGGGTGGGGTAATTGCTTTTGCTGATTATTATATTTATAATAGTGGTAATTTAGATGATTACTATCAAAGATTGGATGAAATTATTGAAAAAATAGATAAGGAAGGTGTAGAGTAATGAAAAAAATGACTCATATAGAAATAAGAGATATGTGGTTAGAGTATTTTTCAAAGAAAGGGCATAAGATTGTTGAAAGTGCTTCTTTGGTTCCTATAAATGATGAATCTATATTGTGGATTAATGCTGGTGTTGCGCCTTTAAAGAAATATTTTGATGGTTCAGAAATTCCTAGTAATAAGAGATTGGCTAATATTCAAAAATGTATTAGAACAAATGATATAGAAAATGTAGGTGTAACAAAAAGACATCAAACTTTCTTTGAAATGATGGGTAATTTTTCCATTGGAGATTACTTTAAAAATGAGGCAATAGAATTTGCTTGGGAACTTTTAACGAGTAAGGAATATTTTGCTATTCCAAAGGAAAAATTGTATGTTACTGTTTATACTCAGGATCAAGAAGCTTATCATAAATGGATCGAAGTAGGAATAAAGGAAGATCATATTATTTTGCTTGATGGTAATTTTTGGGAAATTGGCTCAGGTCCTTGTGGTCCAGATAGTGAGATTTTTTATGATCGTGGAGAAAAGTATGATTCTAAACATGATGCATTAGAAAAATTCAAAAAAGATGAGGAGCAAGAGCGATATATTGAGATTTGGAATAATGTATTTTCACAATTTAATTCTGTAGAAAATACACCGCGTGAAAAATATCAGGAATTACCACATAAAAATATTGATACAGGTGCAGGTTTAGAGAGATGGTGTTTAATTTTTCAAGATGTAGATAGTAATTTTGAAACTGATCTTTTTATTCCAATTATTCGTCATATTGAGGATATTACTAAAATACATTATCAGGGACAGACTGATTTTAAGATTATTGCAGATCATATTAGAGCGATTACTTTTGCTTTAGCCGATGGAGCGACTTTTTCCAATTCTGGAAGGGGTTATGTTTTAAGGAGACTATTAAGAAGAAGTGTTCGTTCTGGTAAAAAACTAGGAATTACTGAGGTTTTTATTTATAAGCTTGTTAGTACAGTAATCAATACAATGGAAAATGCTTATCCTTATTTAAGAGAACATCAACTAATTATTGAAACTAAAATATTAGAGGAAGAGAAATTATTTCTATCTACTTTAAATGATGGTGAGAGAATTTTAAAGCAAATGCTACAAAATTCTAAAGATGGTGTATTGAGTGGAAGGGATGCTTTTAAGTTATATGATACTTATGGTTTTCCTTTTGAATTAACTGAGGAGTATTTACAAGAATTAGGATATCGAACGAGTAAAGATGAATTTGAAAGGTATATGAATTCTCAAAAGGAACTTGCCAAAAAGGCATCTCGAACTAAAGCAGATATGGCAAGTCAGAAACAGGTTCTTTTAGATTTTACAGAAAAATCAGAATTTGCATATCGTATTTATCGATTGAAAACGAAGGTATTAGCTATTTTTGCAAAAGATCGTTTATTAAATAATTTAGATCATGATGGTTATATTGCCTTAGATAGGACTTGTCTATATGCAACACAAGGTGGACAAGTTAATGATACAGGTATGATTGTTGGTAAGAACTTTAAGGCTAGAGTAATTGACGTTTTTAAGGCTCCTAATGGTCAAAATATTCATAGAGTAAAGCTTTTGGATGGAAAAATTAATATAGGCGATGAGTGCGAAGTTGTAACAGATAAGGAAAGAAGAAAGCAAATTGAAGCTAATCATAGTAGTGTTCATTTACTTCATTATGCACTAAGAACAGTTGTTGATCAAAATATTCGACAGGCGGGTTCCTATGTTGATTGTGAAAGGTTAAGATTAGATTTTACTTATTCGGGAAAATTATCGGATGAGGATATTTTAAAAGTAGAAGATAAGGTAAATGAATTGATTAATCAGAAGTTAATTGTTGCAACAGAGGTTATGCCTCTTGATAAGGCCAAAAAATTAGGTGCTATGGCTTTGTTTAGTGAGAAATATTCTGATATTGTTAGGGTAGTAAAAATGGGTAAATCGATTGAATTGTGTGGTGGAACACATGCTACTAATACTAAAGATATTGGAAAATTTGCTATTTTTTCTTATGAGTCAAAAGGAAGTAATGTTTACCGAATTGAGGCCGTTACTCATGCTAAAATTGAGCAAACTTTATTTGCTATTATTAAACCTTATAATGATGAAATGATTAAATTATTAATGAAAGCCAAGAGTATTTTGGATGATGCAAATAAGATGGGAATTCAGTTAGAATTTGATGTAGATATAGATAATTCAAAACCTATTAGTTATAAAGATATTATTTTTAATCAAAATGAGTTATCTTATGTTCAAAAAGAAGTTAAGGATTTGGAGAAGAATTATTTTAAGTTACGTGAAGGAAAAGTTTTAAGTAACTTAGATGAATATAGAAATAAGATTCAAGAGTATCATGGTGTTAAGGGATTAATCATGGAGGTTGAAAATAAAGATCAAAACCTTTTAAAGACAATTGTTGATCATTTAGTTAATGAAATGCAAAGCGGATTTGTTTTCTTTGCTAATGTTAAAGAGGATCATTCTGTAAATTTCATTTGTCGTAGTAATTGTCATGTTAATGCAGGATATATAGTTAAAATTGCTTCACAAATGTCTAATGGAAATGGAGGAGGTAGTGCTACCTTTGGTCAAGGTGGAGGTAAATCTGTTTCTAATTTAGATGAAATATATCAAAGTATAAAAAAGGCTTTAAAACATGAAGAATAATTACTTAATTGAATATGTATCTAATTTTTCTTATAAAAAAAAGATAGATGAGTTAATTAAAGAAAATGGTTTTGAAAATAATTATCAATCAGAATATGATTTGTCGGAAAATTCTTTAGATTCAGTTTTGGAGGATTTAGACACTTATTCGTTTTTGAGTGAGAAGAAAGTGATATTATTAAAAAATGTAGAATTGTTAGATATAGATAGTAAAAAAACAAAGCATTTATTTAATTATTTAGAAAATTTTGATCCTAATAAACTTTTGATTATGTCCTCTGTTTCTTTAGATAGTAGAAAAAAGATTACGAAGGAATTAAAAAATAAGGCGAATTATTTAAAATTAGAGAGTAATTCAAGTTTAGTTATAAAGGATGCACTGAAAGGTTATACAATTGAGGAGGGGGTTGAATCTTTACTTATTGATTATATTAATCATGATATAGATGCAATTCAGGTGGAATGTGATAAGTTAAAACAGTATAAATATAATGAAAAGGTTATTACTAAAGAGGATATTAAAAATATTTGTTATAAACGTATTGGTGATTCTACACAATTGATTTTTGATTTAGTAAAATGTATATGTTCAAAAAATAAAAGAGATGCTCTAATTATATACAAGAGATTAGATAAGTATTATATCGATGATATTAGTCTTACAGGATTATTAGAGAGTCAATTAAGGTTATTAGAGCAAGTGTTTCTTTTAATGGATCAAAAGAAAAAAAAGCAAGAAATTGCTTCAATACTAGGAATTCATCCATATAGGATAGAAAAAACACAAGAACTTTTAAGAGATGTATCAAAAAAAGAAGTGGAGATTTTGATTAAAAGATTAGGAGAGTTAGATTTTAAATTTAAAAGTGGTATTTATGATATTAATAAGCCATTAGAGATGTTTATTTTAAATTTATAAAAGGACTTAACTAGTCCTTTTTATTGTTTTTGTTTTTTAATATTTCTAATTTTTCATAGATTTGTTTTAATCTCGTCTCATAGCCGATATCTTTAGGATGGTAATATTTCTTGTTTTTTAATTGATTTGGTAAATATTGTTGTACTACGAAGGCGCCTTTGTAGTTGTGGGGATATTTATAATCTGTACTATCAGGTTTAATATGGTTAGGAACAGTTCCGCAATTTCCTGTTTCGATATCACTTAATGCTTCATCAAAGGCAAGATGAGCAGTATTACTTTTAGGAGATAGTGCCATTTCACAGACGATTGTACCAAGAGGTATTCTAGCTTCTGGTAAGCCAACTCTTTCGCTAGCATTTATTGCGGCCTCAAGTTTAGGTCCAATAGATGGATTGGCAAGACCGATATCTTCATAGGCTATTACACTAAGTCTTCTATAGATAGAATCTAAATCCTCACTAGCTACTAATCTTGCTAAGTAGTGGAGGGAAGCATTTACATCACTTCCTCTAATTGATTTTTGTAATCCACTTAATACCTCGTAATGGCCATCTCCATTTTTATCACTAAAAAATACAGGCTTGGAATTGATTTTTTTGATGATGTTATTATTTACTACCTGGTCACTAGTAGAGTAGTAAGCTATTTCTAGTAAATTATAAGCAAATCTAAGATCATTACCTGAAAGATTTGCAATTAGATCTATACTTTTTTGATCAATTTTTATTCCTTTTAAGTATTCTGTTTTAACTGCTTTTTTTAGAGCTTTAACAATATCTGATGTTTCTAATTCTTTTAATTCAAATAATTGGCATCTACTTCTAATAGCAGGATTTATAGAATGATATGGGTTAGATGTAGTCATTCCTATTAAGGTAATTAAGCCACTTTCTATGACAGGGAGTAATACATCTTGTTTGTCTTTATGAAGGCGATGAATTTCATCCATAATTAAAACGATACCATCATACATTTTTGCTTCTTCAATAACTGTGTCGATATCTTTTTTAGAATTTACTGTAGCATTTAAAAACCGATATCTTACTTTAAGATCGTTTACAATAGCTTGACTTATGCTTGTTTTTCCAATTCCTGGTTTACCATATAAAATCATGGAGAATAGTTTTTTATTTTTAACTATATTGGTTAAAATTTTATCTTTTCCAACTAAATGGGACTGGCCAATAATATCTTTTAGGCTAGTAGGGGCAAGTTTTTGGGCAAGAGGTTTGTTCATCTATATCACTTCCTATTTTTTAAATTACTTTGATTGTTTTAGTCATTTATCTTAATTTATTCCATTTGTTAATTAGTATAGCATATCACGAAAAAAGAAGAAAGTTGTAAAATACTTCAAAATACTATATAATTAAGTAGGTGATACCATGGATTTCATAGATGCTTTAAATGATTTTTTAAATTATTGTGTAATTGAAAAGGGTCTTTCAGATAAGACGAAGGAATCTTATGCTAATGATTTAAAAGTATATAGAAAATATCTTGAAGGAATTTATCATAATCATGTTAATGTTAAAAATATAAAAGAGAAGGATATAGAGTCTTTTTTAAAGTACCAAATTGATTTGAATGATAAAACAACTACTATAGCCCATAAATTAACTACGATTAAAAATTTTCATCGGTATTTATTAAGAGAAAAAATAGTAGTTAAGGATGTTGCTCTTCTTATTAAAAGGCCGAAATTAAGAAAAAGTCTTCCTAAAACGTTGAGTGTTAAAGAGGTAGAATATCTTTTGGATATCAAATTAAATACACCTTATGATTATCGAAATAAGGCAATGTTGGAGTTGATTTATGGAACAGGGATTAGAGTAAGTGAATTGGTAAATATTACAGTTAATGATATAGACTTTACAAATTGTATTATTCGATTAGTAGGAAAAGGAAATAAAGAAAGAATTATTCCACTTGGAGAGTATTCGATGTATTATTTAAATTTGTATATAGAACAAAGGTGTTCTCTTTTAAAAAGGGAAAATAGTGAAGCATTATTTTTAAATAATCATGGAAAAAAAATGACTAGACAGGGTTTTTTTAAGATTTTGAAGAATATTCTTCGTGAAAAGGGATTAAATGAGGATATTTCTCCTCATACACTAAGGCATAGTTTTGCTACTCATCTTTTAAATTGTGGTGCTGACTTGAGAAGTATTCAAGAAATGCTAGGACATTCTAATATTTCTACAACAAGGATATATACTCATAAAAGTGATGAGAGGGTAACAAACGATTATATAAAATACCATCCAAGAGAAAGTAAGTAAAGGAGAAAATATTATGAAATATAAAAGAATATTTTTACTAGTGTTAGATTCATTAGGTGTAGGGGAGGCAAGTGATGCTGAAAAATATAATGATAAAGGTGCTAATACTTTAGGACATATTGTTGAAAAAACGGATTTATTTATTCCTAATCTGAAGAAAATAGGTTTTTTAAATACATTAAATATGAATGAGGGGAATGAAGTTGATGCATATTACACTATAGCGAAACCTAATAATGCTGGAAAAGATAGTTTAAATGGTCATTATGAAATGATGGGGATTTCTTCTAATATTCCATTTAAAACATTTAATGACGGATTTCCTATGGAAATTTTAGATCAAATAGAATCTATTACTTCAAGAAGAATATTAGGAAATATGTGCTGTAATAATAGTAATGATGTGATTAATGAATTGGGTGAGAAAGCTTTAAACTATGGATCTTTAATTGTATATACATCAGCTGATTCTGATTTGCAAGTGGCGGCTCATGAAGATACAATACCTGTATCTACTTTATATGATTATTGCAAAAAAATAAGAGAGATTACATTAAAGGATGAGTGGTGTGTTGGACGAGTTATTGCAAGGCCTTTTACTGGAAAACCAGGTAGTTTTAAATTAAGTAATGCTGGTCGTAAAGATTATGCGATTAAACCGCCAAAAAGAACGGTTTTAGATGATTTAAATGAAAATAATTATAATGTCATTGGAATTGGAAAAATTAATGATATATTTGATAAAAAAGGGATAAATAAGGTAATTAAGTCTTCTAATAATTCGGAAACAATTAATAAGTTAACAGATATCATGGATAAAAGGTTTACAGGAGTATGCTTAGCTAATTTAAGTGATTTTGATAGTCTTTATGGTCATATTAGAGATGTGGATGGTTATGCTAAGGCAATTGAAGAATTTGATGTCAATATTCCAATTATCCTAAATAAATTAGAAATGGAAGATTTATTGATTATTACTGCTGATCATGGAAATGATCCAACTTTTATTGGAAATGATCATACTAGAGAAAATGTTCCTGTTATTATTTATAGTAGAAATTTTTTAGCACCTAAAAGATTGGCTATCTTAAATTCTTTAGCGGATATAGGAGCTAGTATAGCAGATAATTTTGATGTTGCTAAACCAGAAATTGGTACTTCTTTTCTTAGTTTCTTGGAATGAGAGTAGTGTAGGGAAATGAAAAGGATAGGATGAGAAGTGATTTGAAGGAAATTTACACCAAAAAAAGGTGTAGATTTTTATATGTTCAATTATATATATGGAATATAGAAAGGGCGAGGGATATTGTAATTTTACTGTAAACTAAAAACTACATCAATAATTAATTGATGTAGTCATAATTAGAACTTTTTATTTTGTGTATAAATTTATCGAATCGTTTCTACGATATCTTTTTTATTACTCTTCTTCGCTAGTTTCAGATTCAGTTTTTTCCTCGTTTTCTTCGAATGACTGGCAAATTGTTTCATCTTCATTGGTGCAATCACAACCATCACAATTACATCCAACTTTTATTTCTTCAAGTTCACATGTTCCCTCTTCACAATTATTATGTTTGCAACTCTCTACACTACATTTTATTGAATCATTTGAATTATTTTTTTTCATATTATTCCTCCCACTTTTATTATGATTTAATTTTAGTTTTTTTATACTAACTTCCCCTATTTTTTTAAATTTAGTTTAATAGAGTAGTAATAGATTATAATTGTGGGTATCAAAGTGATTAATTAAGAATATTGTATAGTACTTGTAATGTTAAATTAGAAACTAAATAAATTTAAAAATTTGATTGTTTATAGTTCCTATATCTATGTAATTATTGTTCTTTTTAGTTAAAGAATAACTTGTATTAAAATATAAGTACAAGTATTTATAATGATATTAGGTTTAGATTTTAAATACTAATATATATAATATATGAAAAATTTAGGAACATGCACAACTTCCTATAATTGATGTTATGTTAACTTCTAATTTGCAGAGTTATCCGAAAAATGACTAAATTTATAACTCTTAATAAAAGAAACAAAGAAAATTGTACTCTTTTTAGCAACTTTTAATAAATCAAACATCTCATTTCTTTTTAATTCTAAAATCAATTTAGAATATTCTGTAATATTATTATCTACTACAAAATCAATCAACTCATTTTGCAATAAATCAACTTGAGTTTCAGTTAAAGAATCTACAGAACTTTTATCAAAACCATTTAATAAAATGCGTTCATTATCATTATATTGATACTTTTCAGGATTATCAATATGTATATGATAACGATACATACCTCTCAAACTTTCTAATTTGATAGGAATAGTCATATTTAAACTAGAACACAATTCTTTTACATGATTATAAGTTGTAGGACCTTCATAAACAAAAATTATATGGTAATGAGGCTTTTTTTCTTCTCCTGTTGGATTTAGATCTTTATCATGTAAAGGACTTATGGCAATTTGTAATCCTGTTTCAGTTAATTTTTCTATCCAATCAGTAGGTAAAGACTCAGGATAACCAACACTAGCCCATAACCTACCCTTCTTAACATTTGACATTTTCTTCCTCCTTTGTCACAATGCACAATGCACTCCTAGGGGGGTGTCGTAGTACCCCCCCCTACTCTTCAGTCATTCGCACAGGTCGTGCGATACTTCCATTTTCATAAGACCACTTCGTTAGGCCTTCTAAAAATGCAAGTTAAATAAAAACACTTAGAATACAACATGTAAGCCACCTACTTACGATTTAATCTATCAAGAATAATTATTGTTGATGAGATAGTTAATAAGCACATAGTAAGTTGAAATTCTATTTGCCAATACCAAGGTATCATTTTTTACCTCCTTTTTTGTTCGAGCTAGCAATCTGCTCAAATGTATCATAACTATTCGCTACTTCTAGATTACATTTAGAAATAGATGTTTCTAGAAGTGGAGCTACATACTCATTATCTTCACTACTCCACTTCATAGACTCTGCATCATGAAATGTTTTAATCAAGATACCCAAACCAAGGAAATTAATCATACGACAGTCAATTTGATAACGACAGTATCTTCTTAATGTAATATTAATCTCAGGCCACTCTTGGGCCGTTGTTATGAAGATAATTCTCCTCTTTCTCATTTGAGATAAGAAATCTAAGACATCAGTATTCATTTTAGTAGACTTAGTTAAAGCAGTAAAAATCTCATCATAAAGAATAATACAATCGTGTTCCGAACGTAAAGCCAACAAGTCATCAAAATCGCCGATAGGCGTATATTTGACGCCTTGTATAGTCTTTACATTCGAATATATTCTTTTATCTTTATTTTGTAGTAAATATTCGATGGCTGAGTATGTTTTACCTTGTCCTTGCTTTCCACAATAACAATAAACTCCGAATTTTCCTCTTTTTGGTGCAAAACCTTTTTTCAAAAATGTTTTCCATTTTACTTTGATTTTATTTGACCAAAAAGTCGTTAATAGTGCAATTATTAATATAATTCCTAATAATTTAAACATAATTCCCCTCCTCTATGGTTTTAATTTGTCATACCACTTTATTGCAAGTTTGATGGCTGCAAAAGTAAGTGGTAATGTAAGCTTAAATGTATAATATAAAACGATAATCGATATAGCAGTTGATGAAAGACCAGTTAAATCAAGAGCAAACCCTAAATTTTGAAGAGCTAGTTGAAAAAAGCTACCTACTGCACTAAGAGCACTTGAAAGGTCAGGAAGTGCAGCGGAAATCGCTAAATCGATTGGTTTCAATAAAATAGACACTAAACCGATAATTAGGTTCATCATACCCTTTAAAATGGCATTTATCATAAATCTAACACCTCCACTTCGTCATTATCCGGATTTTTAAAGTTTTGGACTAATCTAAACATATTGACACAACACCAATAAGCAATTAAACCTGTTGTGATGATTTGATATAAAGTTAGGAAAGCACTAAAATATTTTTTATAAATTGAACTCATACACGGCAGTGCGACATTTTGATTAACGAAAGGAACTGGAAATTCCAAACTATTACAAGTGCTACTTGACATTTTTTTAATAAATTCAAGTGGCATAGTAACAATATCACTTAAACCATAATCGGAACTTTCAAAATCTCCAAAGAACGAATTAGCACTATCACTAGCTTCAGTTGTATCACTATCTTTAATTGTTTCAGTTTGTTTGTTCGTAGCATCTGTATTCTTATCAATAGCCGAATTAGTCTCATAACCTGGAATAACAGTTGCCGTCAATTTACTAATACCCCACCGAGAAGTAAATTGATCAGAAACAGAAAACAAACCATTGATTACAACTTCAAACCATTCTGTGGACATATAAAAATCATCACACGTAACCGTTGTAAAAGCCGTTTTACCACCTTTCCCAGTAGTAGTAAGTGTTCCATAGCTGGAATCAAAATTTGATTGAGCTTTACAAGAAAATGTACCATCTGTAGTATGAATTGAAACAACATAGGGGTTTAGAACATCGGAATAAAAAGGATAAGATAAAAAGTTAAATTGCAATTTGTAATGTTTATTTTTTTCTAGTCCCTGAAACTTAAATAAAAAGGCTTTAAATGATACAGAAAATTTATAAAAATTTCCGTAATAATCTTGGCCGTCGTAATTATATCCTATAATAGAGCCTTCACGATAAACATCATCAGGATTAATATATTCAAAACTAACTGGTTGTAAAAAAGAAACATCATTACTTGCAAAAGCACTTTTAGGAAATAAGAAAAAGCCAAAAAGAAGAATTAAAAATATAAATTTCTTTTTCATTAGTTAAACCTCCGAAATAAACGACAAAAGATTTTCCAGGGAATTAAAAAGCAGAAAATACAAATAATAAGAAAAATAATTAAAATACTATCAAAGTCATTGCGATAATAGACCTCATTCGTAATAACATCATTAGACAAACAAACAGGAAGAGTGCTATAATTTGAAAACGATTGTGTACCGTCTTGATAAAGATAATTCGACGTATAATAATAGTCGCGATAATCGATAGAAGAATTGTTTCGAGGGACTTGTTTATATGCTCTAAGAGTTGTACTATTAAGTACAACATAACATTTATAATTTTGCATATCTGGAACATAAATCATAATCTACCTCCTACCAAAAATTAAAGTACCAATAAAATCAAATAGTATATAAATAGCTATCATAGGTTGAATTAACTCTACTAACCTAGATAAAAATGTTAAACAAACCTCAAACATTGTTATCACTCTCCTTTAAAAAATCATCATCATAGAACCAACACTCAAAAAATTGACTATAATAAATTTTTTCTTTCTTTTTAAATATTTTTTTTAATAATTTCTTAAACATAAATCACCTCTATAAAATAAAAAAGAGGATCCCTTCCCCTCTCCTATTACTAAACTGCTGCTTTACCTTTACTAGCACCTTTAACGACTTTTCTAAGTACTTTATATCCAAATGCAAAACCTATCATTACAATGATGAATGGAAAGATTTGAGATACAGTTCCGAAAAGTCCAGCACTTGTAATTCCACTTGTTAATTGACTAACAATATCTGTCATACCTGCACTTGTAGTGACCTCTGCTAATAACATAGACACCTTCTCCTTTCTAATACTTAAAACAAGTATTTTTTAGAAAATTTATTATCAAGCTTTTGTAAAAAGCTGATAAACCTTTTTAATATTTTTAGATAAATAGGCATTCTCTTTTGTTTAACAATATCTTTATAAATATCTATAACAAGTATTAATTCGTGATCATAACCATTTTTATAACCTGCGTGTTGAAAACAACGACTTGTCAATAATTTATAATAATATTCTTGTGTATTAGGGTTATACCAAACAGTAATACTATAAATACTTCTATCTACTATTCTTTTCACGAAGTTTTAATAGTTCAATTTCTGACTGTTCAAGAAAAACCAATTTTTCTAATGTATCGGTAAGTTTTACAACTAATACTGTATATTTATTACCTTTTTTACTTACTCGCTCTTCTAATGTGCCTTTAATCTCCATTTTTTGAGCCTCCTTTCTATACATGGAATATCATGTATTTAATACAAATATACACGAAATATCATGTAATGTCAATACATTAAATTTGATGTATGAAAAAATATATTAAAGGAGATGTAATATGGACTTAAAAAGATTAAAAGATTTACGAGAAGACAAAGATTTATATCAAAAACAAATTGCTAATATAATTAATACAACACAACAAGTTTATAGTGAATATGAGTTAGGAATAAGATTAATGCCAATAGATAAATTAGATAAACTGGCCGATTTTTACGAAACATCTATAGATTATATAATTGGAAGAACTAATAATAAAGACCCCTATCCTAGGAGAAAATGAAATGGAAGATATTAATAAACAACTTATTGAAGGATTATTTTTAAAACCAACTATATTTTCTGTAATAATAGCAATAGTAGTAATTATAACACTAATAAGAATAATAAAAGCAATTACAAAAACAAAAAAAGACCGAAAATAACGGTCTTTAATATTGTTGATGTTATGTTAACTTCTTAAAATATCAATATCTAATTTAAATATTGATTAAAGTGTTTTGATTACTGAAATGTTTACTATACCTTCCTAGATTGAATTTCGGCTATTTTTTCTAATACTTCTTTAGCATTACTCTCATTAATTTCTGTATATCCAAGTTCCTTTAAAGCTTGAATTTTTGCAGTATTTAGTTCTTGTGTTCTACTCATTTTTTCTTCTTTTTTATGGTCAATATCCTGTACAAATCTTTTATGAGATTCATTTAATTTAGTACGAGAGGCACCTCCATTATTATATAAAGTCATAGCACTGAATAATATGCTTTCAAAGGTGAATTGCTTGTCTTTATTAAAAACGAATTCCATTGGATCAGTAAAGCCCAAGGATTTAGACATATATGCTAAAATGAATTTTAATTCTTCAGTAGTTCCCATAGATTGAAGAAAATGATATAAATATTTATATGAATAGTAAGTATTTTTGGTTTTATCACTTGCTAGTTTTTCTTTTAGAAGACTTATAATATCTGATAGTAATTCTTGTTCTTTACGATTGAATCCCTTTAAGTCTGTAAGTACTTCTCCCCTATTTGTAGATGAATTTTTTACTCCCTCATTTAATCTTTCTTCTACCTCTACTATATAATCTCCATTTACAATAACACCTTTTAATTCATTTTCTTCTTTAATATTTAATAATGTAAAAAGCTTTAATGACTTTTCTTTTGGCCATTCTTCTAATGATTTTAAGGCTAAATAATTATATAGCATCTGTCTAGAAACACCTAAATATTTCGCTAATCTAACTTTAGATATTCCTAATTCAGTTAATAGTTTATTTAAATCTTTCATGTTCTTTTACCCTCCTATAATAATTTTATCAGTTTTACGTAAATAGTCAAGTGTAAATTGACACTAAAAAAGTTATAGTAAATACCACAACTTCTTCTCATGATTTCTAACTTCTTTAACAATTCCTCCACCAAGGCAAATATCATTTAGATATAATACACAAGCTTGTCCTGGAGTAACACTTTTTATCTTATCATATTTAACAAGCAAATTTCCATCCTTTAAATATTCGATTATAACCTTATGATCTTCTTGACGATATCTAAATTTTGCTGTTGCATTTTTTGGTCTCAAGTCACAGTTAAAGTTAATTTCTTCAACAATACAACTAGTGGAATATAAATATGGATTGTTTTCCCCCTCACAGACGTATAAAACATTTTTTTGTAAATTTTTTCCAACAACAAATAATTTTTCTTGGGTGCCTCCTATATTTAGACCTTTTCTCTGGCCTATGGTATAATACATTAAACCTATATGGTTACCAACTTTTTTTTCTGTTTCAATGTTGATGATATCACCAGGAATATTTGGTAAATAATTTTCTAGAAATTTTTTAAAATTTCTTTCTCCAATAAAGCAGATACCTGTAGAGTCCTTTTTTGTTGCTGTTATTAAATCATGTTGTAGAGCAATTTTTCGAACATCTTTTTTTTCGATATCTCCTAATGGAAATAAAACATTTTTTAATTGTTTTTTTGATACTTGCGATAAAAAATAGGTTTGATCTTTATTAGTATCTTTACTTCTTTTTAAATATTCTCCCTCTATTTTAGCATAATGGCCTGTTGCTATATAATTAGCGCCTAATTTTTTTGCTTCTTTTACAAAATAATTAAATTTAATATATTTATTGCACATAATATCAGGATTAGGAGTTCTTCCTTTTTTTAATTCATCTAAAAAATACTGAAAGACATAATCCCAATATTCTTTTACAAAATCTATTCTATGAAGTTCTATTCCAATTTTTTGACAAACCTTTAAGGCATCATTATAATCTTGCTCTTGTGGACAAATTTCATTTTTATTAATATTGGGGTTTCCTAAGTAATCATTATTAATAGAACTATCCCAATTACGCATAAAAAGACCAATTACATGATATCCTTGTTCTTTTAAGAGAATTGCTGCAACAGAAGAGTCAACTCCCCCACTCATTCCAATTACAACTGTTTTTTTGCTCATTATACCACCTCAACTATTAATCAATTATACCTTAAATCAATTTTTTTGTAAAAACATTTATTAAAATTGGAATGATATAGCTAGAGATGATACAACTGATTGTCATAATGATTAGAAGAAAAAGAAGAAATTTAGAATATGTATGAACCATTCTTGTTAGTGGAATATCTTTTTTCTTAAATAAAAATAAATATAATTTTTTAGAAAAGTTAACAGAATAAAAGGTTAAAAGAAAAATGATTACTAAGTTAATGAATAATGGCAAAGAATAAATTAAGCTAGGAATTATCCCTCTAATTCCATATGTGTATATCATACTACTGAGAGAAAATCCAAAAACAAAACTTTTAAAAATAAGGTAAATTATACTAACAGGGGTTCCAATGATTGAAATACCTAAGATCCATATTAGAAAAGTAAGGAATACATTAGATAAAAAGCACTTGATAAAGGCCTCTAGTTGATTATAATGATTTGTTTTGATACTAGAGAAAAATTGATCAAAACTATTTTTCAGTAAGTTTTTATCAGCTTTGGAAATAATTGCTACATAAAAAACTCCCATTACTATACTAATTATTGTTATTATTAGTAATATTTTAAATAATCTTCTTTTTTTATTTTTATTGTATTCATTTTTATATTTAGACTTGTCCATAGTATCACCACTAAATACTATGAAAAAATATTCACAATTATTAATAATATATTTTACTTTTTTATACAATTATTTTATAATTAGTATGAGGTGTAACAATGAATAAGAAATTAATAAAAGCTGTTGCTCTATTATTATTGGTAGTAATGCTTGTAGGTTTTTTTGGAATGTTGGTCATTTATTTTATTTAAAAAAACTATCTAATGATAGTTTTTATTTTTTCTTTTGTTTTTTTTAATTTATATTTATCTGAATAAATCTTTATTTTATAATCATCTAGTTTGAAATATGGATAGTTATTTTTGATTGATAGCAAATCGTCAACAGGTTCACTTTCTTGTAAATGAGGATTTCCTTCTTCATCTGTTATGATTTTATATGCTTTATATTGATAATCTATATCATAGATATTTCCGGTTAGGTTAGCATGATGAGAGTCAGTAGTAAAACCATTGGCATTATACCAAGAAGTAATAGGTATTCCACTAATAATTTGTGTAATGGAATATCTATATTGATATTCATATTCAATATGAGGAAGATCATTACTAGTATCCTCTATAATGGAATCAATATTATCCTCTATTTTTAAAAGATTAAACTGGTTCATTAACTCAATTTCGCTCGTTATTTTTAAATATTCGTTTTGTCTAAAAAGTTTGTCTTGTGTTTCATATTCACTAATCTTATAGGTTGAAAATCCTTCTGTACTGATATATTTGTGAGCATGTTCAATTTCAATGTCACAATCAATTTTTTTATTACAACCATTTAGACTAATAGAACTTAAAATGAAGGTTCCTGAAAGTATTCCAATCATTTTTTTATTTATTTTTATTTTTTTCATTTTATTTTCTCCTAATGGTTCTTATTATAACATTAAAAACTATTCTAGTAAAGAATAGTTCTTGGTATCCACTTCTTTTTTATAAAAAATGATTTTATTATTTGAGTAAATAGCTAGTAAAATTTCTTCTTCTGAAGAGTATCCTTCTTTTCTTAGTTCATCTCTAATTTTCTTAATGGTCAGATTACAACCTTTAATATTCTTATCTAGAAATTTTCCATCAATAATTAAATTAGCTGTTAAAGTAGCATTGGTTCCTTTAATTTTTAAATCTTTTTTAACAACTGGAGTAGCATTATCTTTAGGTAGAATACTAATATCTCCGCTTGCTTCCATAATTGCATAACTAATATCGTTAAGATCAAAATATCCTTGTAATCTACATTGCTCTAAAAAGTCATTAATATCTATATTTGTTTTCTTAAGACCAGACTCAATAATTTTTCCATTTTCAACAATCATAGTAGGAACACCTATAGTAAATCTTCTAAAGACTATACTCTTCATTGATAGCCATGAAACAATATAGGAAAATATTCCAAATACTAGCATGGCTACTACACCATCTATATATTGAACCTCTTTATTAATAACCATTTCTGCAATAAAGTTTCCAATTGATATTCCTACAACATAATCAAATAAGCTAAGTTGGGAAACTTGTTTTTTACCAATAATTTTTGTTACAATAAACAATATAATAATTGATAAAATACATTTTGGAATAATTTCTAAAGCTTCTACAATATCCATATTATCACCATTATTATTATGGATTAGAAAATTAATATTATACGAAAAAGGGACATTAACTGTCCCCTTCTTTTAGCATTGTTGTTATAAATATACCATATCCTTTAGTAGTATCATTAACAATAACGTGTGTTACTGCTCCTATAATCATTCCATTCTGAATAATTGGGGAACCACTCATTCCTTGAACTACTCCACCTGTTTTTTCTAACAGAGTTTTATCTGTTACTTCAAACAAAAGGTTTTTTGTTTCATTATTTTTATCAATGTTAATAATATTAATTTTAAATTCTTCTACTTTATTTTGATCGATTACGGTTCTAATTATTGCCTCTCCAGTTCTTACTTCGTCTTTATTGGCAACTTTTAATGGATCAGTATTTGGAAGAGAATCGGTATAATCCCCAAAAATTCCTGATGTTGTATTTTCACCTACTTTTCCATAAACGGTATTGGCATCATATTCTGCTTTTTTTTCTCCTGCACTACCACTTTCACTTCTTTCTATTCCTGTGACATCAGACTTAAAAATTTTTCCATCTTTAATTTCAAATTTTTCTGCAGTTGTTTTCTCATTAATTTCATGTCCTAATGCTCCAAATATTTTTGTTTTAGGATCGACATATGTTAGTGTACCTATTCCTATAATTTTATCTTTTACATACATTCCTGTTTTATATATTCCATCTTTATCTATATTTTCATTCATTGTAATTATTTTTTCTTTTTTCTCTCTATTAATTGTAAATCTAATTTTTTCGTTATTATTCTCTTTAATTACACTAACCATATCATCAATCGAACTTATTTCTTTATCATTTACTTTTATTATGGAGTCCCCGACTAAAAAGCCACTGTCTCTGGCAATGAACTGATCATTAACCTTATAAAAACCAACTACTAGTACTCCTTTAGAATTAACCTCTATTCCGACATTTTCACCACCAGGTATAATATAATCGGAATAGGCAAAAATATTAATAGGTATAAATAAAAGAAGAAAAGTCCATAACACAAGTAGTTTGAATTTATTTTTCATACAACCATCTCCTAAAATCAAACTACACTAGTATTATGAACTAAATTTCTATTTTTTAACTTAGTAAATTTTTCTATTTTTTAATTTTGTGAATGAAGCTTAAGATATAATAAATAAATGAGGTTGGCATAACATATTCGCCAATTAATTCCTCTACATATCCATTAAATCCTGTTTTAAATTTATAAATTCCATAATCTTTATCGTTTTTATCAAAGTTACCTGTAATACCATAAAAATTATATCGTTTAAAGTGATTTTTAATTCCATATTTAATCATTTCCCATTGAATTAAATATTGTGAATTATAGAACATATATTCTTCATAATTCCCACTAGATAAATAGATCACTTCAGGATCAGTAAGCATAAACATAGAACCAGATAAGGTAATAATATCTCCATCTTTTTTTCTTATTTCATTAGCATGCTGGATACTTTTATTTAATCCTTCGATCTGTTCATCTATTGCCTTTCTCTTGCCATCATTAAACCTAGAATCATTTAAACTTTCTTTTTCTAAAATACATTTATTTCTTTCATCTTTTAATAATTTAAGATGTTTTTTTAAATCTAGTTTGGTAATTAGATATTTAATTTCTCCTCGAGGATGATATAGATCATACATATCCTCAAAGTATTCTAAACTTCTAATTGCGAATCCTTTTCTTTTGCTTGTTTCTACCATGATTTTATAAAATTCTTTTAAATCTTTTTTCTCTAATTCCTTAATTTCTATTCCATGTTTAAGAGTTTTACGAATAATATTACGGGTATTCTGTTTCATGTTTTTTAGAATTTCATCTTCCGATTTTCCCTCAAGGTCTAAAACATACATCCATCCAACCTGTTCCATATCTTCTTTTTTTACTTGCTTATAACCAAGTTCTTTGAAATCGCTTTTAATTTTAGAATGATTGATTCCCCCATTTACTTTTTTCCCTTCACCATCTCTTTCGATATGGATAAAATATGGATCAATTCTAAATTGATATCCCTTATTATTTTTAACATATTTTTTTATTTCATTCGTGAAAAAAGTGAATAATTCTTTATTTGTATAATCTAATAAAAAACCTCTTGGTGCATAGAACTCTTTCTTTCCAAAATGCCGTGTAATGGATACCATCATAGTTGCAGCAATTATTTTTTGTTCTTTTTTTACTGCTATATAGTGAACTTGCCATCCAGACTTTTGTCTTAATTTTCCAATTTCTGGTGTTTGTAAAAAGGTTCTTTGATTAGATGTTTTTGAAAATTCTCTGAACTCTTTTTCACTAATTGTACAAAATTCCATAATATTTCTCCTATTCTTCTATATTCTTAAATTCTTCCATATTACCATCAACATTTACAATTTTATTAATTGCTTCTTCAGCATTTTTTAACTTTTCACTACAAATTTTTGATAGTTTCATTGCTTCACTATATTTATTAATCGCATCATCTAGTTTTATTTCTCCGTTTTCTAAATCTTTTACAATATTTTCTAATTCATTTAAATTTTCTTCAAAGCTTTTTTCATTTTTTGCCATTTTATTTTACCTCCACATTAATTTTTCCATCACTTACCTCAAGCTCTAATGGATCGTTTGTTTTAACTTCTTTAATACTATTAATAATCTTTCCATTTTTTCTAATAATAGAATATCCTCGTTTAATTGTAAGCACTGGACTTAGTGTTTCTAATTTACTAAGAAGCATTAAATAGTTATTTTTCTCTTTTTCTAATAGTTTTTCCGGATTTTTAAAAACCATACTTTGCATTAATTTTTGATATTCATTATTTTTTGTATTATATAAGTTAACAATATTATAACGAAGTTTATCTAGTAAATTTGAAAATTGTTGTTCTTTTATTCCATATATACTAACAGGGTCTTTAAAAACAGGTCTAGAAATAATTTGCTCAAGTCTTTGTTTAGTTATATTGATTTTATTTTGAATTACTTTGTGTAAGCGAATATCTAATTGTTTTATATAATTGTCTATATCGCTTTTATTTGGAACGGCCATTTCAGCTGCTCCAGTTGGGGTAGGTGCTCTCATATCACTGACAAAATCGGCAATAGTGAAGTCAATTTCATGGCCAACTGCACTAATAATTGGTGTATTAGCATGGTAGATTGCTCTTGCTACTTCTTCTTCGTTAAAACACCATAAATCTTCGATAGAGCCTCCACCACGTCCAACGATTAGAACATCTAATTGATAAGTATCTGCTAATTTAATTTGTTTTATAACACTATCTTTGGCAAATTCTCCTTGAACTAGTGCTGGAAATAAAATGACTTCTGCTATTGGCCATCTTCTTTTTATTGTAGAGTTAATATCCCGAATTGCTGCTCCAGTTGGTGCGGTTATTACCCCAATATGCATGGGGATTTTAGGTATTTTCTTTTTATGATATTCATCAAATAATCCTTCTTGAGCAAGTTTTTTCTTTAATTGTTCAAAAGCAATGTATAAATTACCTATCCCATCTTCAAGTAGTTCATTAACATATACTTGATAGCTACCATTAGCAGGATAGACACTGATTTTTCCCGATAATAAAACTTTCATTCCATCTTGTGGAGTAAATTTTACTTTACTTGCATTACTACTAAACATTACTGCATTAATTCTTGACTCTTCATCTTTTAAAGTAAAGTAAAAGTGCCCTCTAGTATGTGCTTTAAAATTAGATATTTCTCCTTTAAGATAAACTTCTTGTAGGTGTATATCATTGTCAATTTTATATTTAATGTATTTTGTTAATTGACTAATACTAATGTATTTATCATTCATGATTTTCCTCACTATGATAAATATTATCTAAAACTCCATTAATCATTTTAGTAACTGCTTCATCAGAGTATTTTTTTGAAAGTTCAATTGCTTCATTAATAGCAACAATAGATGGAGTATCTGTATAGTTTAATTCATAAATACCAATACATAGAATACTTTGATCAACTAAATTAAGTCGTTCTATTTTCCAATCAACTAAATATTTATCTGCAAGAGTTTTAATTTCATCTAAGTGTTCTATGATTCCATTTATTGTAGTGGAAACAAATTCATTTTCAACCTCTAATTGTTCATGGATAATTTCTGTAACATTATATTCTAAATTAGTGTTTTTTATTACGAAAATCTGATATAAACACTTCATGATAATTTCTCTTAATTCACTTCTATTTTTCATTAATATCACCTATTTAATTTTAACATATCAAGAAAAAAAAGTCAGTATAAAAAGTAAAATAAATGATTTGTAGTTGTAGCGTTACAATAGAGGTGAATGGTTTCTATAAAAAAGTAAAAGTTATTTGTAATTAGGTTTACTATTTTTTAATTGTTACGATACGTTTTTATAACTATTATTAATTTATTTGTTGTAACTTAATTTTTCTTTTTTTCAATAATAAGTCTATAATAGCAGAGAAAAAAGTACCCATACACAAAACGATTAAATCACTCATTGTATCAATTAAGGCATCTCTTCCAACTAAACCTCTCGCCTCTTGAGTGTTTTTAATAAAAATCCAATCATAAGTAAATTCTAATATTTCCCATAAGGTTCCCATTGCTATAGAAAAACAAATTGAGAAGAAAATAAGAAAAAATTTATTTATAGTATGGTGATTTAAATGATGAATAATTTCTTTTCCTAAAAAGTAGAATAATATTCCTGCTATAGTATGTAGAAAAATGTCCCAGTAAGAAATAATCATATAGAAGTTAAATGTTCTACCTAAGACTTGTGATAAAAAGATATAAATCAATATTAAATTATGAATAAAACAATTAAATTGAAAGTGAAACCATTTTAGTAAGAGTTGGTTATAGAAGGTAAAAAGAAAAGTTGTTAATAAATAATGAATGTGCTCAAAATCACTTTGAGCAACTTTAATAAAGAACAAAAAGATAATACATATTCTTAAAGTGTTAGTGATTACTTGATCAATTTTAGTCTCCTTGTTCCTCATTTTTTGCTCACCTTTTTTCTTTTAATTCTTTTTTTAACTCGTATAAAAAATTTATTGCTTCCATTGGAGTCATTTCTAATGGATTAATGTGCTTAATTTTTTCTTCAACAATATTTTTTTCTTCTTTTTCTACTTGTTCAAGTTCAAACAATGAGGTTTGTGTAAAATTTTGTTGATGTTGTTCTTTACTTTCATAAATCTTTAGAATTTCTTCACTTCTTTTAATTAACGACTTAGGAAGTCCGGCAAGACTTGCTACATGAATTCCATAACTTTTATCTACTGCCCCATTTTTTACTTTGTGTAAGAATGTGATATTTCCATCTTCTTCTATTGCTGAAACATGAACATTTCTTAATTTTTCTAGTTCTTTAGCTAATTCAGTAAGTTCATGATAGTGAGTAGAAAACATTGTTTTTGCTTTAATATTGTTATGAATATATTCTAATATTGCTTGAGCAAGAGCCATGCCATCATATGTGGCTGTTCCTCGTCCTAACTCATCAAATAAAATTAGGCTATTTTCGGTTGCTTCTACAATTGCATACTGTGCTTCTTTCATTTCTACCATAAAAGTTGATTCTCCACTAACTAGATCATCACTAGCACCAATTCTAGTAAAAATTTTATCAAATATGGGCATACTACAACTTTTACAAGGAACAAAACAGCCAATTTGGGCCATGATTACTGTAATTGCACACTGTCTCATGTATGTAGACTTACCAGCCATATTGGGACCTGTAATTAGGAGAATATCTGTATCTTTTTCCATTATTATATCATTTGCAATATATTTATCTTTCATTACTTTTTCAACGACAGGATGGCGACATTCTATTAATTTGATGGATTGCTCTGAGACTAATTTAGGTCGAACATACTTATTTTCATCGCTGACTACAGAAAATGCTTGTAACATATCTACTTCACTAATAATTTTAGATACTTCTTGTAGTGCATGAATATATCTTTTTGTTACTTCTCTAATATCCATGAATAATTTGTATTCTAAATGAATAATTTTTTCTTCAGCTCCAAGAATAATATTTTCTTTTTCTTTTAAAAGAGGAGTTGTAAATCTTTCACAATTAGCTAAAGTTTGTTTTCTATCCCAACCATATTCGTCTTTTACTAAAGGAATATTTGCTTTACTAACTTCGATATAATAACCAAAAATTTTGTTATAGCCTACTTTTAAATTCTTAATTCCTGTTTTTTGTTTTTCTTCTTGCTCTAATTCTAATATAAAGTCCTTAGAACCATTTTTTATTTTTCGTAATTCATCGAGTTCATGACTATATCCATCTTTAATTAATCCTCCTTCATGAAGAGAAAGTGGACTTTCTTCATTAATAGATTGCTCAAGTAAATCATATAATTCAGGGAATGTCTCGATATTTTTATCATATCCAATTTCAATTAAAATATCCTTAATTTTTGGAAGAGATAAAATAGAGGTTTTTAGTTGAAGAAGATCTTTTGCGTTTAAATTTCCATAACTAACTCTACCTACAAGTCGTTCAAGATCATATACATGGTCAAGTTCTGTCATTAAGTCATCTCTTAAAATAAATTGGGTGGATAGTTTTTCTACTAGATTATATCGTCTTTCTATTTCTTTTTTATTGGTAAGTGGGTTTTCTATATTATATTTTAGAAATCTGCTTCCCATAGCTGTTTTATTTTTATCTAAAAGCCATAGCAAGCTATACATTCTATCTTTATTTCTAATTGTTTCTGTTAGTTCTAGATTTCTTTTGGTATTAATATCAAATAATAAAGTATTTTGATTATGAAGAATTTCTACTTTTTGTAAGTGAACTAAATCTTTTTTCTTTGTATCGATGATGTAGTTAAGTAAATGTTTAATTGTAGTAATTAATCTTTCATCTTCAATATCTTGATAAATATAAGAATATCTATCTTGATTATTAATATCTTTGGTGATGGTTACAATTACATGATAAATCGTTCTTAAAGTATTAATCAAATTTCTATCGACATTTTCGCTGGCAATTATTTCATTAAAATTATTTTTTATTACTTCTCTGATTATTTCTTGTTCTTCTTTTTCTATAATTTTACAATAAAATTCTCCAGTTGTAACATCTACATAACTAATACAATAACAGTTTTTAAAATCATAAATATTGGCTAAAAAGTTGTTGCTTTTACTATCTACTCGGTTATCTAATCTAGTACCGCGAGTAACGATTTGAACAACATCTCTTTTCACCATTCCTTTAGTAGATTTTGGATCCTCTAATTGTTCACAGATTGCTACTTTATAGCCTTTTTCTATTAATGTATCAATATAAGAGGCATAGGCATGGTGCGGAATGCCACACATAGGTACTTTTTCGCTTAATCCTGCATTTTTACCAGTTAAAGTTAATTCCAGTTCACGGCTAGCAAGAATAGCATCATCAAAAAACATCTCATAAAAATCGCCTAATCTAAAAAATAAAATTGCATCTTCATAGTTATCCTTAATATCCATATATTGTCTCATCATTGGACTTAATTCGTTTCTATCAACTTCACATCTTTTCATTGTTTCACCTACTTCTAAACAAAACTATTATATCAAATAAAAATTAATTACAAAAGGGATTTGTAAGGGAATGATTAATTTATAAAAGTATGGTTGGGTTATTTTATTTTTTTGATTTTTAACATATATTTAAGTGGAGTGTGAAAAATGAATATGATTGATAAAAAATTTAAGAATTTGGTTGATGAGATAAAAATGCTTAGTGAAAAGGAATTGTACCATAGAATTCGAGTAAAATTTGAAGAAATACCAGATGAGACCAAACAGAGCTGTATGTATTTTTTTAATCAATTTGATTATTGGGGACGATTGGATATAGAAAATAAGCACTATCAGGAAATCGAATTAAAGGCAGAAGAATTGTATCATCATATAGATGATTTTGATTGGTTATATCAACATTTAGGGGATTATCGTTCAAAGGAGTTACTTTACTCTATTTTAAATAATTGGTATCAGTATGATTTTATAACAACAAATAAAACAAGAGAATATTTATATGATGATTATTTTGATTTAGATTTGGTAAAATGTAATCAAGAGGAAGTGATTGTAGATTTAGGGGCTTATACTGGAGATACGATTCTTTCTTATTTTAAAAATTATGGCGAAGATTGTTATAAAAAAATATATTGTTATGAAATTACGTCGAATACATTTGATATTTTAAAAGAAAATCTAAAAGACTATCCTAATATAGAGTATAGACAAAAAGGTATTGGAGATCAGATTGGAAAAATGAATGTGGAAAGTAATTCTAGTAGTGAGTCAGCTAATACATTGAAAATCGATGAAAATGGTGTATTAGCAATAACTACATTAGATGATGATATTACTGAGTCTATTACTTTAATTAAGGCGGATATCGAAGGATATGAGCAAAAGGCAATAAGAGGTGCTAAAAATCATATTATAAATGATCATCCTAAACTTTTAATTTCAGTTTATCATCATAATGAAGATTTATGGAAAATACCTCGAATGATTTATGACTTATCAAAAGAATATAAGTTTTATCTAAGATATAGTGGTTCGCCAATTTATCCTACAGAGATTACCTTGATTGCAATTTAAATAAAAATGAGGAAATCTCTTTTTTATTACCAGAATTTTAACTGCTTTTACTTTTTAGAGAGTGTAACTATCTATTTATGATAATGTATTTAATTTTTTAATAGCATCGTCAAATGTTTTTACTTCAATAATTTTAATTTTATAATGATTTTTCTTTTTTTCCATCATTGCTTCTTCATAATTTCTACCAGCAGGTGCTAAAAAGACATCTGCTTTATTTTTAACTGCTCCTTTAAGTTTGTGTTTTATTCCATCAATTTCCCCTACTTCTCCATCTTTAGATATGGTACCTGTTCCAACTATTTTTAAGCCATGGGTAATATCTTCTTTTATTAGCATATTATAAATTTGTAGACTCATAATTAGTCCACCACTTGGACCAGATTCACTATCTTTAAATTGAAAAGAAATGGAAGGATTTGTTATATAATTAATATCTTCAAGTAAGGAAACACCTACATATAGATTATTATTTTCTTCATATATTTTTGCATAACACTTAATCGTTTTTTTATTTCTTATAACCGTTAAAGAAACTTGTTCTTTTTTCCTTTTAGTTTGAACATATTTTTTTAGATCACTGAGTTCTTTAATTTCTTCATTGTCTACTTTTAATAGTTCATCTCCAACTTTTAAATTTGTATCAGCTTGTTCATCTATATAAAAAACATAATTTTTGTGAGATTTTTCTTGTAGATTTTTACCAGCTTTGCTGTATGCAATAAAGATGGCATTATTATTTGTTTGTTTAAGCCATAAGTTATTTCTGAATTGTATATCTGTAATTGATTCTTCCTCATTAGTTCTATATTCTTCAATACTTTCTCTTTCAAAACTAGGAACAACATAGCTAAGCAAATAGGTAAAAATCGTTCCTTTTATTTCTGATACATAGGACATATTAAGGCTACCTTTACTTTTATAACTAGTATCCATTTTGACTCTTTTTTCTGCATTGAAGGTGCCTCCACCAGTAATGATGTAATAATCAACAGGACACAGTATCATAAAAAGTAATGCTAGATAAATTAACATTTCTACAAAATTTTCTCGAATATATTTCTTAATTAAGTTATATATTTTATTAAACATAATATATCAGTCCTTTATGTTTAATTATAGCAAAAAAGAGGAAAAATATGTTGAAAAAATTAAAATCTTTAACTATTATTATTTTTTTATTTATTGTCTTATTTTATGCAATGTTAAATTCTAATTTAGTAATTGAGGATGTATTAGAATCGTTAAATTTATTTATTGGTAAGTTATTTCCTGCAATGTTTTTTTTCTATACTTTGTCTGATTTATTGATTAATTATGGTTTTGTTACTATTTTAGAGTCTATATTTGATCAATTATTTCTCAGATTATTTCATATATCTGGAATGAGTTCTTTTATTGTTATCATGAGTATGTTATCTGGTTTCCCTAGTGGTGCGAAATATATAACAACTTTTTTGGAGAAAAAACTAATCACTAGAGATTTAGCACATTATCTTTTAACCTTTACTCATTTTTCCAATCCCTTGTTTATTATGGGAACTATTTCTTTCTTGTTTTCTAAGAGAGTTGCTGTTATTGTTTTGATTTGCCATTATCTTTCTAATTTTATTTTAGCCTTTTTAATTAGACCTAAAAAAGTGATTTTAGAGGAAAAGTCTACTCTTACTAGGGTTAAGAGAGATAGTTTTTCTACTACTTTGGCCAATTCATTTATAACCAGTTCAAAAATATTGTTATTAATTTTAGGAAATACGATTTTTTTCTATACAATTAGTGACATTTTAACTCATTCAATTGATAATCATTTGATTCAAACATTAATTTATGGAATATTTGATCTTACTAAGGGAATTGTTTCTTTAAATGAATTAAATATTACTTTGTTTTTTAAATTGTTATTGATTATTTCTTTTTTATCATTTGGTGGAATCAGTGTTCACTTTCAAGTAAAGGAAGTAATTGCAAAAGAAAAACTAAACTATCGATATTTTCTTCTAGGAAGAATATCAAGTTTAGCTATTTCTACTATTTTATTGGTTATTTTATTTACAATACGAGTAATTTAAGGGAGCAACTATTTTAATGTGATAGTCACCACCTAGTTCATTATTACTAATGGCAATATCTAAATTAAAGAAGTTAACTCTTTGGTTTAGATCATCAATACAATTATTTCTAGTTGGATCAAGAAAGCAATTATCATCAAAAGAATGTGGGTTTGTATCTTCTGTTATGTTCGTATTAATTGTTGTAAATTTGGTAAGATTAGTATTAACTATATTTTGATCTTTTGTTTCGATCTGCCCTGTGCCGATGTTTGGCAAGAAATATTTTACAGGTTGTATTTGTCCTTTATTATTTACATCGTCATATATAATATAATTATTTAGAGTATCACTAGCATATATTGTTAACTCTTTTTTATAAATATTATTTTTTTGAGAGAAATCTATACTTTTTTGAAATTTGAAAGTAAATTTATACTGTGTATAGTTGTTTTCATGTTTTTTCTCATCGATTCTAACACTTCTTAGTTCTCCTCTAATTATATCTGTTTGAATTAATTTGGTGATCATGTTTTTATATGAAATAATATCACTTTTTATGGTTTCTGTAGATTGTTCTGTTTGATAATTTAAAATTACATTAAACATAGAAACGACAATTGCTGTAGTAATTGCAAAGGAAATAATTAATTCTATTAAGGTCATTCCTTTATTATTTATATCCATTATTTTTTCACCTCGATTGATGCATAGGAATAATATTCATTTTTTGATGTATTGTAAGAATCATGTTCAATTTCAACAATTAATCGGTAATAGTTCTTTTTTTTCTCTTCTTTCGCATTAACATGAGTTGGCATATATTTTACATACTCTTTTAACGATCTACTAAAGGTAGAGTTTTCAATAAACTTTTTAAAGTCTGTTGTTTCATAATTTATTAAGTATATTTTTGTTATATTGGCATTTTCAATAAATTGGTTACAAAGTAAACGGTTATTTTTTATGTCGTTTTCTGTTAATAGAATATCACATAATTCATTTCCAAGGTAGTAATGCTTACTTTCTCCTTTATCATTAATATCTAGATGATTTAAATCTATTCTCTTTTCTCCATTTTCATCGCTGATATAAGCATATGTCTCATAAATACGACAATTACCATTACACTCTGCTTCATTTGATAATTGTTTACTAATATCTAGTTTATCTGTTTCAATTATTTCTTTCATGTAAAAGGCAATATATTTACTATCTAAATCGTCATAATTTTGGCTTTTTTTATATCCTCCTAGTAAGGGATAAACTAAATTATATAAAAGGGAAAAAATAGAAATTACTGAAACGGCAGCAATTAGGGTTTCCACCATAGCGAATCCTTTTTTATTTAAAAATTTCTTCATAAAACCTCTTTCCTTCTTGTCAAAAGCAGATAATTATTATATACTTATTATTATAGTAGAATACCGTTTAAAAGTAAAGAATAAAAGGGGATGATTAAATGGTAACATTTGATTTTGCTAAGACTCCAATTACCCAAATTGCAGATGCCATTATTATTGATGCCTCTAGACGAGGAGCTTCTGATATTCATCTAGACCCTCGTAGTAATGGAATTATGGTTAGAATTCGTGTAGATGGTGATTTAGCAGACTATGCCTATATTCCCAAAGTATATGAAAGAAATTTGACAACAAGAATTAAATTAATGTCTAATATGAATATTACTGAAAGTCGCTTACCACAAGATGGAGCGATAAAAGGACAATTCGGTGGTAAAGAGTTAGATATGCGTGTATCTTGTCTTCCCACTAATGAAGGAGAAAAAATTGTTATTCGTATTCTTGATTATACTAGAAGTTTAGCTGGGTTGGATAAACTTGGTTTTAATCAAGAAAATTATAAAAAGTTGTTAAGAATGATTTCAGCGCCAAATGGAATTATTTTAGTTACAGGTGCAACAGGATCTGGTAAAAGTACTACTGTCTATTCTATTTTACAGGTTTTAAATAAAGAAAGAACTAACATTATTACTGTAGAGGATCCTATAGAAATGAATATTGAAGGATTAAACCAAGTCCAAGTCAATTCTGAAATAGGTCTTGATTTTGCTGCTGTTTTAAGATCTATTTTAAGACAAGATCCTAATGTCATTTTAATTGGGGAAATTCGTGATGGTGAGACTGCTCAAATTGCTGTTCGTGCATCAATTACAGGTCATCTTGTTTTATCAACAATCCATACGAATAACTCTTTATCAACAATTGAAAGATTACTAGATATGAATGTTGAAAAGTATTTACTCTCTAGTGCTATTACAGGAATTATTTCTCAAAGACTTGCTAAAGGTTTATGTACAAAATGTCGGATAAAGAGAAAAACTACTGAATATGAGAGAAAGGTTTTTAAGTTGGCTTTAAATCAAGAAGTGGGAGAAATTTTTGCAGCAAATCAAAATGGTTGCCCTAGTTGTAATAAGGGGTATCATGGCCGTATTGCAATACAGGAAGTTCTTGAGATTAATGATGAAATTAAGTCGGCTATTAATAATGCTATTTCTGATAAACAGGAGTTGAGAAGATTAGTTTATGGAACAGAAAATGTTATTACTCTTTTACAAGATGGATTGGGAAAAGTTTTAAATGGTTTAACTAGTTTTGAAGAGATATATAGAATTATTGAGATTGATAATGATATTGATGATAGTTATGTTAAAGTTATGAATAAAGCACTTACCTCTCAAAAGGAACAAGAAGAGGTAAAACAACAAAAACGAGAACAACGTACTATTGATCAAATAGAAAAGTCTTCTAATGCTATAGTTAATAAAAATACTGAATCAATTTTGGCGAATTCTAATGAAAAAGGTATAGAGGGGGTACAAAATCAAGGTCAAATTACTACAACTAATGCTGTATCGATTAGTAAAAATATTTTAACTAATCAGGACTTGAAGAAGGAAAAAAATCCTTTAGTAAACACTAAAACTAATAAGAATAGTAACAAAGGAAATAGAAGATCAGATCATTCTCATAGTAAGACATTTTTCCCTAATCCTAATATTAAAAAATTGAAATCTAAAGATACTAAAAAGATGGTTTCTTCTAATGTTTCGAAAGAAAATGTTCAGACACCTATTATTCCTATTATCAATGGAATGAATGATTTCTCCTCTTTAAAGAAAGAATCTAATGATTCTCATAATAATTCAAGTATTTCTAATAAATAAAAAGAACTGTTTCATATCCGAATAGTTCTATTTTTTTATAATATCTAATATTTCGTTATTAATCTCTTCTATAGTTTTTAGATTTTGATCTTTGACACATTCTATTTTATTCCAACCGTATAATTCTGAGAGTTCAATATAGGCTTTTTCACTTTTTTCTAAGTATTCAAAGTCTTTTTCATGATCATCAAGTTCTTTTCTAGAGTTTAATAAATTTTTGACGTAGATAGAAGGAACGTGTAAAAAAATTGTTTTATCTGGTTTAGGGAGTCCTAAAAGCCAATATTCTAGTTTATCAATCCATTGATACATATTAAATCTTTCATCTTGATTATCAATTTTACTTCCTTGATGAGCTTGGTTTGAACTAGTATAGCGATCTAAAATAATATAATATCCTTTATTATAGTATTCTAATGCTTTAGTAATATTATATTTTCGGTCTGCTGCATAGTATAAAACTGCTATATGAGGATCAACGGCCACAGCTCCTTCTTTAAAAATACTCTTTCCCTTTTTTCCTAGATAGTAGTCCCCTATTATCTTTCCTGTTGGAGTATCATACATAGGAAAACTAAATCTAATGCAATTGATTCCTTCTTTCTTTAATCTTTTTTCGATTAGTTTGGTTTGCGTTTCCTTACCTGAACAGTCAGTACCTTCAATAACAATAAACTTTCCTTTCATTTTTATCACCTATACTATTGGTCTGTAATTACATTATTATTTTGATCAAATTGCAATAATATAGTTTTTCTACTAGCCAAATAATCACACATATGGACAAAGTTTTGATATTTACTTTTTGGTTTTGGAAGAATTTCATTTCCTTGATAGTCTTTTGTCCATGGACCCATATGACTAGAAATAACTTCTTGTAAAAATTTTATTTCTTCATTAGATAATTTTAACTCTTCTTCATTTTCTTCAATATATTTAGCCATTAAAAGAGGATGATCAAATATAGTGTATTTTTCTTTTTTTATTCCATGCTTTAATCCATCATGAAGAATCAGTCCCATGATCATTAAATCTTTTTCATCACTAGTATATTTATCTCCAATAGCAGGATCATTTAGTAATTCATAAGCAATTCTAACGGCTGCTTTAGTATGTCTTAATAACCCTCCGTTTCCAAGGGCATAGTTTGGATGATATTTTCCTGTAGAGCTTGCTGCAACTTCGAAAAAATAATCTGGTAATTTTTCAATCATTATTTCTAAACTACTTTTAATATGATTATTTTTGATATAATGAATTTCATCATTAAATATTTTTACTTTTTCCATTTTTTACCTCACAAATCTTTCTAATATATGGTTCATGACATACCATTTATCATAGGGAATATATATTTTATTTTCTTTTTTGATTAAACTTTTTTCTTTGATTAAATCATCAATAAAATAGTTTTCTTCTATGGATGTATGATATTTCTCTAAAAATTTTTTTTGATCTACTCCATCGCTTGTTCTTAATTTTAGAATTAGTTCATAACAAATTTGATTTCTTCTATCTATTTTTTCTTCCTCATAGCGATATTTTCCATTAAAATAGTGTTGAATACTTTTTGTATTTGAGTAACGAACTTGATCTATATAACCAGCGGCACCAAGTCCGAACCCATAGTATTCTAAATTGTTCCAATATGTCATATTATGTTTAGAACGGTATCCTTTTTTACTGAAATTACTTATTTCATAGTGTTCATAATGATTTTTTTTTAATATATGATGAATAGTATAATACATATTTGAATCTCTTTTTTCATCGCAGTTTTGCTCGTGGTTTAAATAAAGTTTAGTATGTTCTTCTATCATTAATGAATAGGTAGAAATGTGTTCTAAATTTAAACTTAAAAGAAAATTTAGATCTTCTTTTAATTCTGGGATAGTTTCTTCTTTAAAGGCATACATCAGGTCGCCATTAATATTATGAAATCCAAGTTGACGACATAAAGAAATTTTGGAGTAGATTTCTTTTTTATTGCTAATTCTATTTAATAAGTTTAAATATTTAGAGTGAATTGTTTCTATCCCAAAACTAAGCCGGTTTACTCCTTTTTCCTTTAATAATTGTAATTTTTCTTTAGTAATATCGAAATTGCATTCAAAGGTAAACTCGTAATTTTTTTCTTTATTTAAGAGTTTAATTATATCTAATAAAATATTTAATTCTTCTAGATTAAGGTCACTTGGAGTTCCTCCTCCGATATAAATAGTAGAAATTTTTTCCTGTCGATAGTAAGTTTCTATTTCTTTTTTTAAAGATTTTAAATATTGTTCTACTTTCTTTTCATGATAGTAAATTTTACAAAAACTACAATAAGAGCATATATTTTTACAAAAAGGAATATGAATATAAACTGCTTTAATCATACTTTTTCCTCTTTCCTCCTTTTTTTCTTCCTATTAGTTTATTTATTGTACGTTCTCGTTTTATATAGGCAAAATTATCTACTCCTATTAATTGTTTTGTTCTTTCGCTGGTTAAATAGCGGCCAATTGTAGATGCTGGTAAATTTAGATGACTACTTAATTCTTGATCACTTATTCTACAATGATAATCTAAAAAGGTTTGAACGGTTTTTAAAATTTTTTCATCTCTAATGTTTTGTTTTGTATTACTTAACATGTTTATCACCATCAACACTTAATACACTCATAAATGCTTCTTGTGGTAGTTCGACATTTCCTATTCTCTTCATTTTCTTTTTTCCTGCTTTTTGCTTTTCTAACAACTTTTTCTTTCTTGAGATGTCACCACCATAGCATTTAGCTAAAACGTCTTTTCTTAAGGCTTTTACTGTGCTTCTAGCAATAATATGTGTTCCTATTGCAGCTTGAATTGGAATTTCAAATAATTGTCTAGGAATATTTTCTTTTAACTGTTGAACGACACTTTTGCCCCTATGATAAGCAAAATCTTTATGTACAATGACACTTAAAGCATCTATTACTTCTCCGTTAAGTAAAATATCCATTTTGACTAGATCACTTTCTCTATTTTCTATTATTTCATAATCGAAGGAAGCATATCCCTTTGTATTGGATTTTAATTGATCAAAAAAGTCATAGACAATTTCTGATAATGGAAGTTCGTAGTGAATATTTACCCTAGTTGGATCGAGATAATCTATTCCAATGTAGTATCCTCTTCTTTCCTGACATAGTTCCATAATTGGGCCTATATAAGTGCTAGGGGCAAAAATGTTTGTTTTAATAAATGGTTCACTTATTGATTTTATTTTACTTTTATCGGGCATTAAGTTAGGAGCGGAAATTTCTATTTTTTCTCCATTGGTAAGTAATACATCATAAATAACACTTGGTGCTGTTGTAATGATATCAATTCCAAATTCTCTAGTAATTCTTTCTTTGATAATATCCATATGTAGAAGTCCTAGAAAACCGCATCTAAAACCAAAGCCTAAGGCTGTGCTTGTTTCAGGTATAAATTCTAAAGAGGCATCGTTTAATTTTAACTTATTTAGACCCTCTCGTAGGGATTCAAATTTAACACTTTCTATTGGATAAAGTCCACAAAAGACCATTGATTTCATTGGTTTATAACCAGGTAAAGCAAGTTCTGTATAATTTTCTATGCTGGTAATAGTATCTCCAACTTGAACTGCTCTAATATCTTTAATTGCTGCTACAATATGGCCAACTTCTCCAGCTGATAATTTTTTGATGGATATTTCTTTTGGTGTAGTAATAAAGAGTTCAGTTACAATAAATTCTTTATTTGATTGATGCATTTTTATCGTATCACCAATATTTAGTGTACCATTAACTATACGACTGGAAATGATGACCCCACGGTAACTATCAAAGATGCTATCGAAAATTAGTGCTTGTAAGGGTTTTTTTATTTCACCAATCGGTGCAGGAATATTTTGAATAATTGCTTCAACTAATTCCTTAATCCCTACCCCCGTTTTTGCACTAGTTAAAATGATTTCTTCTTCCTTAAACCCTACTAAATCCATTAACTCCTTTTTTACTTTGGGAATATCTGCATTTGGTAGATCAATTTTATTTATAACAGGAATAATTGTTAAATCATTTTCCATTGCTAGGTATAAGTTTGCGATAGTTTGGGCTTCTATTCCTTGTGCTGCATCTACTACTAAAATTGCGCCATCACTAGATGCTAGACTTCTACTCACTTCATATGAAAAGTCGACATGCCCTGGTGTATCTATTAAATTTAGTAGATAGTCTTCATTATGATATTGGTAATGCATTGATGCTGTATTGAGTTTTATCGTGATACCTCTTTCCCTTTCTATGTCCATTGAGTCTAGTATTTGAGCTTTTGCCTCTCTTTTTGTAACTGTGCCACATTCTTCCAATATTCTATCAGCTAAAGTACTTTTACCATGGTCAATGTGAGCAATAATAGAAAAATTTCTAATGTTTTCTTGTTTCATCCTATCACCACACTACTAAAATTATATCAAAAAACTTGGAAAAATCCAAGTTTTAAATAGGTTTAACCAAAGATATTATCGTTTATACGAAAAGCTGATAGAACATCGTCTGAATTATCTTCAAGATAAGTTCGATCATCAATGATATTATGATCTGTATCTAATTGAATCTGACTAACTTCTTTATTTAGCTCTTCTTTAAAGGTTTCTTCCTCTTTATTACAATATCCCTTAAAAATGATTTTATTGATTTGTTCGTGGTTGAATAGGCATACCTCATTAGAGTTAATTACTCCTTCTGGATATAAACAACCAGAATAATCATATAATTTATGTGTATTGTCATTAGGAATTACACAAAAACCAGTAATCATTATTTTTTTTGAACCACCATTTAATAGAACAATTGTCCCTATTGGTAAATATTTTCTTTCTTCCATAACTTTCCTCCTATTCATTTCCTAATAAATCAATCATTTGATTGTTATCGATTTTTTCTGGTATTTCCCAAGTATCTTTTTGTTCTTCATCAAGTAAATTATCAACGGCTGTATAAGGGGCTGAGTTCTCAGTAGTAGGATAATTTTCATTTATGTCGTACTCATCCTTTTCACTATGAATAACCATACTATCCTCTGTGGTCCAAAACTTATTTTCGTTAGAAGGACGGTCTTCATTTAAATCTAAATCATTATTTTCTTTTCTATCTTTGTATATTTTAGCTCCTATACCAACGGTTGCAGCGGCTCCAAGACCAGCAGCTATAGGGATTACGCCCGATCCACCTGTTGATTTACTAGAACCAATAGAAGAAAGCGAATCTTCAATGTCTGAGAAATCATCTACATTAGTATCAAATAGATCTGTTGTATTTCCATTACTAACATTATCACTTAGTGATGAGGATGGTGTGTCAGGATTTGGGATAGATGGTGTTTGATCATTGGAAACTACTGTATTATTTTTATTCTCATTAAGAGTATAGGTACGTTTTGGGATTCCTTCTGAATGATTATTAATTATTGTTGATGTGTTGTTTTCTTGAGGTGGAGTATTTGTTGGTTGATTTGAAGGAGTTACGGTATTTGCAGGAGTGTCTATTTTTGAGGTTGAATCTACTGATGGAATATCAGGTTTAATTGTGTTACTACTATTATTATTATTATTATTATTGTTATTGTTATTGTTATTGTTATTAGTAGTAGGTCCTTTTGGGCTAGTATTATTTTGAGGGGGATCTTTTGGAGCATTGGGTTTAATGTTATTCGGTAAAATTTCTTTTTTTCTTTTTTTATTGACGTTATCAATAAGAACATCTTTTTTATTTTTAGTAGTTTTATTTTTTGTAGTTAATATTTTTTCAGTAGCATTAGTACTAGCTGTGGCTACTACTGGTGCTGTTGCTATTCCTGAGGTTGTTACCATACTATTTGTTCTTGCCATATTGTAATTATTTTTTACCGATTTGGAGGTTGTGCCACTGGTTGTTTGTGTAGTAGTTGCAGAAGGAGAAATATCTGATTTTTGTTTTTTTGTTGAGGTTTTAGCTTTGTTATTTCCTCCAAGTGCTTCTGCTATAGCTTTAGAAACTCCAGCAGTACTACTATGATTTTCGGATGAACTGTATCTAGGATCAGTTGAGGTATTAATACCTGGTTTAGTAAAATTGATAGCAGATGCAATTGCACTGCCTAGACCTCCTTTAATCATTGAGTTTTGAGAGTTACTGATATTATAATTTTTATTATAAGAAGCAATTATCTTTTTATATTTTTCTTCTGAAATTTCAATTTGCTTGTTTGTTGTTTTTTCTATAGTAGAAAAATCTATTTTAATAGTTCGAATTAAAGATAGTGTTTTTTTAATTTCTGTTATTACTTTCTCTTCTAAATCCGCTTTAGTCATTTTTAGAAGTTCTTTTACCTCCTTAACTCCAACATTATAATAATTGTTATATATTTCGTTTTTTATTTTTTCTATGTCACTTGATATTGAAGAAAAATTTTTCTTAGAGTGTTCTATAATGTTTTCACATTCATCTAAATTATCATAATTAATACTGACAGTTTTCGTACTCATTATTATCCCTCCATAGAAGAACTATATATTTTTTCTAATTCTTCTAGTCTTTTTTCTGCTTCTATTTTATAAGGATAGTATTCTTTATAATGAAGATATCCATTTCTAAGGTTCTTTTTTTCTTTTTCTGTGTATTTTGTTAGTACTTCATTTATGTTACCATGATTCCATCTCATTAATTCACTAACAGTGTTGTAAGCACTCTTATTGGGAATAAGATATTTATTATCTAAATAATTTATATAATCTATTAGGTCTTGCTTTGCTTTTGTATAAAAACTTTTTTTTAATACCTTTTCTGCGGTTAAAAATTCTGTACAAATGGATGGAATGGAATATTTGAGAATGATATCCATTTTCTTTTTTATTGGCACATAGTCTTCACAGGAAAATGTTTTCGTTCCATAATATACATCGTTTTTTTCTAATTCTGTTGCCTCTTTTTTTAATCTATCAATTAATTCTTCGAATTTAGGTAATATTTTATTTAATTCTTCACTATAATTAAAGCAAGACTCTAAACTTGTGATTTCTGCCATATTTCATTCCTCCATTCATATGTAAAATATTGTAAACAAAAGATTTTTTTCTCTTTTATTTACAATATATTGCATATATGCAATATATTATTGTTGATTAATTTGATAACCTGCATCAACTGCTTTATTAGCAGCAGATTCAACATTAGTATAAGTTTCACTAGATCTATATATTTCATTTGCTTTTTCTTTAATCTTACTTAAGAAACCTACAAAGTTTGCTTTATAACTATTATATAACGTTACCGCATTATCTGCTGATTGGGCAGCAGTTGTTGTTTGCCAATATTGTTGAACTTTTTGAATTTCAGCATCAGTTTCACCAAATAAAGCCTCTACTCTACTAGCAATGCTTAATATTTGTTCAGCATCTTGTACTGCTTTTCCGTGATCAAATGTTGTACCATTCATATTAGTACCTCCTTTAAAAAAAATTAGTTAAATGATGATCTAAGATTTTCACTTGCACTAGTTGCATTAGAACCAGTTTCTGTTAAAATTTCACCAAATGATGCAAAAGCCTTGCTCATTTGATCAATTGTTTCTGCATTTTGTTGATAAATAGATACGAATTGATTATAATCCTCTGATTTCCAACAACTTCCTAAATCTTCAATTGTAGAACGTAAACTATTCATTAAATTTGCATACTCTTGAGAAAAATTTTGGAATCTAGCTCCACTTTGTTGAATTTGTCCTGGGTCCATCATAAAAGTACCAGTAGCCACATTAACACCTCCTAAATTTAATAACTAGAAATAAGAACATATGCTTCTTACTATCATACTTATATTCTTACACTTTTAGTGTAGCATTATTACAAAATAAAGTAAATATTTTTGGTTTTAATTGACATTATTTAACATATAGGTGATATAGTTTATAACTTACAATACTACTAACTGTTAAACTGTTTTTATTCTTTATATTATGTATTGATATTATAAAGATATTAAACTTCATATTTATAAAAAAGAGTTATGTTGTGAACTGAACCCTAAAAGTTGGACTGTTTATAATAGTTTCTAATTAGAGGATTGTAACCTGTAGTTGACAGGTGATAGTCCTTTTAATTTTACTTTAATTCTATCATAATTGTAATATTTAATATAGTCGTCTATTGCTAAAATCAATTCATCTATCGTTTTATAATTATTCTCTTGGTCATAAAACATTTCTGTTTTTAAAAGTCCAAAGAAATTTTCCATCATTCCATTATCTATACTATTTCCTTTTCTGGACATACTTTGTTTAATTTCTTTATTCTTTAATCTTTGCTGATAAGATTGATGCTGATATTGCCATCCTTGAGCTGAATGAAATATTAATCCTTCTAAAATTTGATTTTCTTCGAAGGTTTTATCTAACATATTGTCTATTTGTTTTAAATTAGAAGATTTAGAAATGTCATGAAATTTTATTTCACCATTATATCCATCAAGTATTGGTGATAGATAAATCTTTTCATCCCTAAGATTAAATTCTGTTGCATCTATATACCATTTTTCGTTTGGCTTATTTGCTTTAAAATTTCTTTCAATTAAATTATCTGTAATTTTACCAAATGTTCCTTTATAAGAGGAGTATTTTCTCTTATTTCTTTTTACTGGTTTTAATCTTAATTTAATCATTATTCTATAAACTTTCTATTTTTGGTGGTTCTAAGAATATCGTAACCATGTTTATCAATTAGTCTAACTAAATATCTAATTTTATCTATACCTATAGCATATTGTTTTGATAAATATGTTGGCGATTCACCTTTTTTTATTTTCTTATAAATATCTATTCTATTTTCATAAGTTAATTTTGACATACAAAAACCTCGTTTCCTTTGTCCAAGAAACGGGGTTCATTTCATCTAATCTATCTTTTCTTATTCAATCTCTTTTCATATTTTACATCATCCTTATTACAACGAAATTCACTAATAAGTGAACCATCATTATCTAAAGAAAATTGATTAACTAAGTTATATCCTTTTACCTGAAAACCAATACTTTTAAATAATTCATAGTCATCCATATTATCAACTTCTGTAACCACTTCGTCATTAGTCATAACAATAGATTTAATACATCTTATCTCACTTGTTCCATATAAACTTGTTGCAGCATTTTCCCCATGATTTAAAGAATAAATATCAGCATATATAGAAGCATCAGGATCTACCAAGTTTACAGGGTCTCCAATACTAAGAGTATTTGCATATTTAATATTTTCATCTGCAGAAATATTTAGTTTTTTTCTAACCTCTAAAAGATTATCATACATTTGATCATATTGTTTAGGAGTAATACCCAAATCCACCAATAAAGAATTTAATTCAGCATACTGATGAAAGACATGTGAACTGTTTTCATAATCTTCTAATCTTTCAGCTTTTTTCGCTTCTTTTAAATATTCCAATATTTTATCAGTTTCAGCTACCTTCTCATCTAATTTATCTAGTCCCTCACTTATATTATCTAGTTTATCTAGCCCTTCACTTATATCATCTAGTTTATCTTTTATTTCATTTAAATCCTCATTGATTTCATTTGTATTTTCGCTCAATTGGGACTCTAATTGATAACACTTACATAAACCACCTATAATAAAAGAAGAAGATAATAATAAAACCATCTTTTTAATTTTTTTAAATTCCATAATAAATAACCCACTTTCTCATAAAATTGGCTATATTATATCATATAATAATAATTTTGTCAATAAAATTTTTGTATAATCATTTTGTGATAATGTCATGTTGTATCGTTTTTTGAAAATGTCAGTATATA
>CANRVH010000002.1 GCA_947643225.1 uncultured Clostridia bacterium | reverse complement strand
TTTAGGATAACATAGTTTTTACAAATTTAAAATAGTTATCGAACAGGTCTATTAATATTTCTATATTATATTTATTTTCTTTTAATCTGATCATATCTTTTTTATTTATTTTGGAAAGGTCCTTTTTAGAACATTTTAAAATTCCATAGTTATCAATTATTTCGTCTCTTAGTTCGTTTAAAATGATTTTTCCCTTATCCATAAAAATAATATAATCAGCAATATTTTCTAGATCTGTTATTATATGGGTTGATAATAGAATAGTATGATTTTCATCCTTTATAAAATCCTGAAAAATTTCTAGAACTTCTGTTCTTGCTATAGGATCTAATCCACTAGTAGGTTCATCTAGAATTAATAGTTCAGGTTGATGAGATAAAGCTGTTATTATTTCTAATTTTTTTCTCATACCTTTTGATAGTGTTTTAATTTGTTTGTTTTTTGGTAGATTGAATTTTTTACTATATTCATTAAATAAATCACTGTTCCAGTTTTTAACTATATTTTTCATACAAGAGTTAATATCTTTAGGTGTTAATATTTCTGGAAAAAAGGCGTTATCTAATACAACTCCGATATTTTCCTTGATTATATTTTCTTCTAGTTGGTGATCTTGATTCATTATTTTGATCTCACCTTGGTCAATTTTAATGATATTTAAAATTGATTTAATTAGGGTAGTCTTACCTGCTCCATTTTCTCCTATTAATCCAATAATGCTTCCGCTTGGTAGATTTAAATCTATTTTTCCTAGTTGAAATTTCGAATCATATTCTTTGATTAAGTTTTTAATTTCAATTGCATTTTTCACTGTGATCACTCTCCATCATATATTCTAATATATCTATTATTTCTTCTTTACTAATCTTACATTGTTTTGATCGTTCTATTATTTTCAGTATATAACTTTCTATTTCTTTTTGTAGTTGTTCTTTAATCAGTTCTAAATTTTTCTTCGCGACATAACTTCCCTTTCCTTGCCTAGTGATGATATATCCCTCTTTTTCTAATTCATCATAGGCTTTTTTGATTGTCATAACACTAATTCCAATATCTTTTGCTAAGGATCTAATCGATGGTAAAATTTCTTCTTCTTTTAACTCTTCATTGATAATTTGATTAATTATTGTTTGTTTGATTTGCTCATAAATGGGGATGCTACTATTATTGCTAATAATTATGTTCATTTTTCCTCCTTAACTGTTATACAAAATATATAACAGTATATAACTTTTGTCAATAACTAATTCTATTTTCTAGAGCACTATTTTACTTCATTAAAAAAAGGAAAAGTTACTTTCCTATTTTAATATCCACCATCTACTTTAATTACTTCACTATTAATATAATTGGCATCATTACTAGCTAAAAAGATAATTACTTTAGCAATTTGTTCTGGTTCTGCAAATTTTTTCAAATAGATTTTCTCTTTCTCCTCTTTTATTAGTTCCTTTGGTAAGTCTTGATTCATTTTTGTATTTACCCAGCCAGGAGCAACAGCATTTACATTGATATAAGGCGAAAATTGTAGGGCTAGATTATGGGTCAAATTGATTAATCCTGCTTTCGATGCATCATAATCAATACTAGTTGGAAAAAAAGAATTGATTCCGTTAGTACTAGATACATTAATAATCTTTCCCTGTTTTTTCTTCATCATTTCTAATCCTGCATATTTACTGACCAAGAATGGTCCAATTAAATTCGTATTCAAGGTATTTATCCAATCTTCTACTTTCCGTTCTTCAAATTCCTTATCTAAGGCAATACCTGCATTATTGACTAAACAATCAATTTTTCCAAATACTTTTATAATTTCTTGTATCATTTTCTTTACCGCTATTTCATCTCTGACGTCAGCCTTAATTGCTAAAGCCTTTACATAATAAGTATTCTCAATATATTTTTTTAATTCTAAGGCTTCTTCTTTCCCCCCCTCATTATAATAATTAATTACTACATCATAATTATTTTTGGCAAATTCAACAATAGTTGCTCTTCCAATTCCTTTTGTGCTTCCTGTTACTAAAGATACTTTTCTCATTTTCTTTTTTTCCTTTCCTATTTATTACAATCTGTACACATGGAAATATTTACCTTCTTAACCATTTTGGTCAATTTCTTTTTTAATTCTTTAATTTCTTCTTTATTCCAATAATCATCTGGTGTCTTGTGACCTTTTGTATCATAAGCTGTTTCATCATCAAATCCTACTATTTTCCCACTTTTTACAGCAATAATGCTTGGAGCATATATTCTTCTGTTTCCTTCTTTATCATATTGTAAATTTTCCCCTAAAATCGAAACTAACTTCTGGTAATTATCTGTATTTTTTTCTCGGTCTTCTTTAATATTATAATAATATATCTTTTCTAATCCTTCTTCCTTTGCAACCTCATTCAAATATACAACATATCTTTGACACCATGGACATTCTGGAAAACCTAAATATACTAGAGCTGTTCCATGTTCTAAAATTTTGATGATGTCCTCTATTTTTTTATAGGTATAGACGTTATCTTTGGTTAATTCTTTGTATTCTTTACTGAATTTTTCACCATTAGCTATATCTTTTTCTTTCTTTTGTTTAGTTACATTTTTTTCTGTAATAAAAACAATACTTAGTATTGATATAATTAGTATAAGAGTCCCTATTACTATCCATTTACCTTTATTTTTCATATTTTTACCTCCACTTCTTCAGTTTATTTATTTTCAAGAAAAAAAGCAATCGAATGATGGTTGAGCAATCTCAACCTTTAGTTGAATTTATTTATCATTACAATTTTCTTCTAATTTTAATGGGATTTTGTAAGTAATGATTTGATTTTTTTGATTAGTGGCATTAATTTCTAATTCTAGGCTATTTGCTGTATAGGATTTACACGTCTTAACGTAATCATGAATATTAAATTTAATATTTCTTAATAACTCTTCAATGGTACTACCACCAATTTTTTTGTATGTATAATTATCTATTTTTGTTTTCTTTTCTTTATTTTTTTCATATAAGATGCATTCCATTTTTTTATAGATATTGGTATCCTTTTTACCACAATAATTAATATTAGAAATATGAATTGATGTTTTATTTCTGTTATACGCAATACTTCCTGTTATCGTGAAGTTTTTACAATTTGCAGTTAATTCTTTTAATTCAAAATTGCTTTCTTGATTGATAAAAGTTAAAATTAGAAGGATAAAAATAATTACGAAAACTCCTATTCCTATTTTGGATATAGCTTTTTTCTTTTTCTCTTTTTTTTCTACGGATAACAATTCATTCATGTCTAGATTATAAATATTACAGATTTGTTTTAATATTGTGATATCAGGGATACTTTTATTATTTTCCCATTTTGATACAGCTTGATAGGTAACACCAAATTTTTCGGCAAATTCTTGTTGTGTTAAATGATTTTGTTTTCTAATTTCTTTTAATGTCTTTCCGATTTTTTCTTGATCCATACTACTCTCCTGTCAAATATGATACTCAACTGTTTTTATTATAGCATAATAAAAGATAAATCTGGTAGACTTATCTTTATTATTTTCTAGGGATCATTTTCCTCTTCTAATAACTCTTGAGGTATTTTCTTAGGCTAGATTTTATTTGTAACTATTGATTACTATAGTATTTCTTTACAGTTTTTATCTTGTGGATGAAGCAAATTCTAAATCGATAGAACCTACTCCTCCGACTAATTCAATTTTATGATTTCCTGTTCCATATATCATTTCGTTTTTTTGTTCTTGATGATCTACATTGATACTTCCTATACCTTTTTCTGCTTTTATTGTATAATCTTCTTTTTTTCCTAATAGAGAAACTTTAATTTCTCCAACACCACACTCAATTTTGCTTATCCCATTAATATTTGCCTCAATATTAATGGAACCTACTCCTCCTTTCATTTTTAAATTGCTTAATGAAGAAGAAGTTATTTCAGTCTCACCCATTCCTGTTTCTATATCTGTATTGTAAAAGGTGGATCTGTCTATTTTTAAATAGCCTACCCCTTGTTTTATTTCTGCAACTTTAGTAGCGATATCCTCTATCTCTATTTTTCCTACTCCGCCATCTAGTTCTAGTTTTTCTAATATTCCCTTAGGAACATATATAATGATATCTCCTAATTGATTCTTTCTAAATAGCCATTTATTTTTTTCTTTGATTTTTAATGTCTCATCATCTTTGACTGATGTAAAGCTTTGGTTTACCTTTTCCGCTTCTACTTTCCATGTTGTTCCTTCTTTTATCACAATATTTGCACTTTCTACATCAATTTCTAATTTTCGAATATTTTGATAAGATCTTGTAAAGTTTTTTCTTGATTTATTTGAATCTCCTGTAATATTTGCGACTATTCCTAAGGCAAATAGAATTGCACCTATGACATTAATTATGATAAAACTTGCTAGACAAATTGCAAAAATTTTGATTCCTTTTTGAATTCCTGTCATTTTATCTCAACTCCTCCAAACATACAAAAAGCAGAAATATAAATTGTTTTTTTATTATCTTTTGATTTTAGACTATGATTGGAAACTCCTCCAAATATTGGAGTTGATTTTATTTTAACGTTGGCATCTTGAGGAACATAGATTACAGCCCCTCCAAATATAGCACTAATATCGATTACAGTTTCATCCTTAAGCTTTGCCTTTCTTAAATCCAAAACGATATTTCCGAATACAGAATCTAAGGCAGCTCCCTGAAATTCTTCATTATCTTTGTCTATTTTTTGTTCTGAAAAGGTTGCAGTAATCGTATCTAATCCATTTTTATTTTCCTCTTTTATTTTTTTCATTACTGTACTTTTTATTGTATTATTAAAAATAATACTTAATCCTATTAGAATAAAGATTATTGGAATAATTAACTTTGCAACTACTTCAAATTCTATTATTCCTCTTGTTGATAACAACAATAATACTCCTATTAATAAACCTATTAGATGATTGATTAACTCCTTTTTTTCATCAAATAATCCAATAAAACAAGGAATAATAATGAATAAGGTCCACCAACCATCAAAAAAGATGTTAATATTTGTTATTTCTAAACTATTTGTACCAATTATTACTCCTATTACTACAAATGTTAACCCCCATAATATTTTATTTAGATTTCTCATTTTATTTCACCTCTATTTTATTATAACATGTATATCTATACTTTAAAGTAATTTTATGAAAATACTATAAAAAATTAATGCTAATGGTTTTCCTATTAAAATGATAATTGTAAACTTTTTTAATTTCATCTTACTTAAACCAGCAACATAACATAATAAGTCATCTGGAAACCCTGGAAGGAGAATCCCCCAAAAGAAAAGTTGATCAAATTTATTTATTCTAATATATTTTAAATATTTATCGATTGTATCTTTTTTGAAAAGTTTCTTTACTAAATTTAGACCACATTTTCTTGATAGAAGAAAAGCGCAAAGTGATCCTATTGTCAATCCGATATAATTATAAATAAATCCCATTATTGGACCAAAAGCTAGGACACCTGCTAGACAACTTGCACCACCAGGGATAACAGGAAAGACAACTTGAATAATTTGTAAAAAAAGAAAAAATAATGGAGCGAAAAAACCAAATTTTTTCATATAATTAATCAAAATTTCTTGGTCCTTAAAAATTCCTAATTTAAGAGCATAAATAATAAATATAATTAGTAATATTGTTACTATAACTGTTATAGCTTTAAAAATGATTTTTAGTTTTTTTTCTTTTTTCATCATGCACTTCCTAACTCTCTTTCATTATATATCAAATTTATCTTTATGAATATTGCAATTTTGTTATTTTTTTATTTTATTGTAATATCTCCACTTGTTGTATAGATATTTAATGTAGGTTTAGCCTTTTGATTATTCCTTTTTATTTGCATGTCTCCACTTCGAGTATGAGGCAATATGGCTATATCGTTTATGTTTAAAATAGTAATGTTACCTGATGTTGCTTTCATACTAGAATTTTCTAACATATTAAGGTTTGTTACCTCGATATCTCCGCTTGCTGTTTCTATATTAGCTAAAGTTAAAATTTGATCTATAGTTATTTCTCCACTTCTATTTTTAATTTTAATTGCTGAAGCTTCATTTAAGATGATATCTCCACTAATTGAGTTGATATTAATTTTATTTATTTTTTCTACTTCAATATTCCCACTAGTGTTATGAATATTTAATTCTAAATTGGGAAACTGTTCTATTATCATATCTCCTGATCTATTTTGTATTTCTAAAAGCAATTTTATTTCTTTCGGAAGATAAATAATAACTTTATCTTCTTCATAAATACAAAATCCAAAACAAATTCTTCCTTCACTATTTTTAGTAATATTTAAGACATTATTTTCTAAATCACTTGTTATTTTTTCTTGTTCTTTTCCATATATTATTACTTTTATTTGATTTTCTTTGGAATTTCTGATTTCGATATCAGAAACTTTATTATTAATTTTCAATTTTTTGATATTTATAGGATTATAGGTTTTTTCAAATATTATACTTTTCTTCTCTTCTTTAATAAAAGATACAAAATTTTTTCTTTCCTTTATTATAGCAAACATCAAAATCATGATTGACCCTGCTATTAATGTTAAGAAGATAATTAAAATTATATTTATTGTTTTTCGCTCTTTCATTTTACTTCTCCCTTAGTTCTAGTATTAAGTGAATAATTTTTGTTACTAATAAATATACGATCCAAATTAACCAAGTAATATACCATGCCATAGTTATAAAACTTATTATCATATAGATAAGGAAAAAAGTTATTGCTATTATACTATCTATATCTTTATATTTTTTTTTAGATTTCTGATTAATTTTATTAGAAGTACTCATAAATTGATAAATTAAATTAACTGTTGCAATGGCACATATGAACATAAAAATTCCTACTAAGAGATTTTCAGTTATTTCTTCTATTGATTCTGCTATGATAATCCAAATTATTGAAATGAAATACAAAAAAACACTTGTACTTACTGCTCTTGCTCTTTTTATTTTTTCTTCATTCTGGTTATTTGGTTCCATAATTCTGTCTTTTTCAATTATTTGATCTGTTAATAATTCATCTGTTGAAATTTCATATAATTTGCATAAGGGAAGAATTTTATCAAAATCTGGTGTGCTTTGATTCGTTTCCCATTTTGAAATTGTCTGTCTTGTAACATTTAATTTTTCGGCTGTCTCTTCTTGTGATAAATTTTTAGCTTTTCTAAGTTGATATAGTTTTTCTCCTAAATTCATAAATTTCTCCTTTCAATAAAATTTTACTATTTTTTTAAGTTTACATCTACCAACTTTGTGATGAATTTTGTCAACTGTTGTTAACATTTTATATTTTGAGGTTGATAAAGAGAAAATCAAACTTTCCTCTAAAATTTTATTGTGGATTTATTAATTTTATTTTTAATTGATAATAAGACTATAGATAAATTACAGAAAAAAACTATCATTGAAATATAGTTCTTTTTAGGTCTGTTATCTAATATTTATCTTTTTTAATATTAAAGATTAAGGTGAATGATATCATTTTCTAGACGCTTATTTTGTTTCGTCTTCTACAGATTAACGATAGACTAGACAATAAATGGTTAGGTAATAAAGAATAAAAGCAAACCTATTAGTACTCTAAATTTGCCCATCAATCCATATTTATGTAAATATAGAGATGATTATTAGAAAAATGTCTCTGCTTAAGTCACTAAAATTGTTTGTTCTCATAAAAGGATTAGTTTTTTTTACTAATCCTCATCTTTCTTTTTCTTTTTTAAATAATAGAACAATAGTTAATAGAATAATAAATAGAAAGGGTTAATACTAATATTTTTTTGTTATTGTTTCCGTTTCCTCCCTTGTTTTATCTTTCTCTAATAATATTTTTGCTACAGATATAAGTAATTAAGAAGTAACCTCCATAAATGATAATAATAAATATTGCTGTCATAATAATTGACGGAAGCAATTGGTCATTCCCAAAAGTTTCTAAAATGAAGTTACAAAACATAATTCCAAAAATGGAATGAATTATTGCTATTACTAAAGGAAACATAAAGAAGATGGCAATTTGTCTAAATAGTGCTTGATTAATCATTTTCTCATCCGTCCCTATTTTTCTTAGCATTCTAAATCTTTCCTTGTTATCACTACTTTCTGATAACTCTTTTAAGGCTAAAATGGCTGCACTACTAATTAAGAAAATGATTCCTAAATAAAGACCAATAAAAGTTACCAAAGCCCCTAATCCAATACTCGATTCAGCTATATCAAGTTTTGTATTTAGTGTGGTTAAACTAGTATTATCCCAAATTTTTTCGATGATCTCATGTAACTCGCTTTCTATTTTTACCCTTTTCTCTTTACTTTTTTCTTTATAATTAGCAATTAAACCTTTATAACCTACTTTTAATTTTTCTATGGCATGATCTGGTACTAAGATAATTCCATCGTTAATATGATTAGAAGAAATTTCTATAAATCCATTTTGGCATTCTTTATATTTTGGATAGTAATTTTTTCCTCCTATTATTAACTTTTGACCTTCTTTTAAGACCTCATCCCTCACTTCAATCATACTATTAAAATCGGCAATAATTAGATATTCATTTTCTTTTAATTGATATTGCTTATTTCCATATAATTTAGCAATTTTATTATAGTCGCTAATTTTCATAACTGTTTCTACACTATCGTATTGTAAATTTTTATATTTAGCGTAAATTTTTGAAAAACTTTCTCCTAATGTATTTCCTAAAGTCAAATTATCTTCTTCGTAAATATTAAATTCAATTAAATCTTTTAGATTATTTTTTGTATCAAAATGATTTTTTTCTAAAGTTTCTTTTATTGATAAATCGTAATCAATAACAATCTCTTTATTTTCTATGTCCGGTGCTATTATTTTGGTCAATTGTATGTCTACAGGTGCTAACTCTTCTAGGTTTTTAGTCATAGAATTTTTAATGGATAAAGAAGATGAAAGAACGCAAATTGTAACAAATAGCATTAAACAAATGATTGTCATTGAAAAGACAGTAGTATTAATTTTACTACTAAATTGTCTTAGCGTGAAGCTGTTTAACCCTTTATAGTAAGTCTTTTTCATACTAGTAAATATTCTAAGAAGTAAGCCTGAGAGTGACCAAAAAATAAAGAAAGTAGATACTACTCCCATAACCATAGGAAGCAATATTTGACTAGCACTTTGCAATTTATCTACTCCACCTGTTACTAAATAGTAAGCGATTCCTAGAATAGTTGCAAATATTATAAAAATAATCGTGCATAAAAGTGGATTTTTCAATTTTATTTTTTCAGATTTTTTATTAGAGTATAATAAGTCAATTAATTTACATTTACTAACACTAATCGTATTAAAGATCATAACAAGTAAATACATGATTCCAAAATAAATTAGACATTTAATACAAGCACTTGTTGAAAAGATAAATTTAAAATTTGTAATGTCAGCCTCAAACATATTTGCGACTAATATACTCATAAATTGCGATAAGATGAATCCTATTCCAAGACCTACAATTAATGAAAATATTCCTATTACTAGGGTCTCAATAAATAAAATTATAGATATTTTTCTTCGACTCATTCCTAAGGTTAAATAAATTCCAAATTCTTTATTTCTTCTTTTGATTAGAAATCTACTTGCATAGATAATTAAAAATCCTAATATGAAAGAGACAAATACACTGACTCCTGCTAACATATTATTCATTAATTTAATAATATCGTAGGTGGATTTAGAAACATTCATCATTACTGTTTGGGAGTCTAAAGCATTAAAAACATAAAATATTGCTACTCCAAGTATTAAGGTAAAAAAGTAGATGGCATAGTCTTTAATACTTTTGGTAATGTTTTTTAAAGAAAGTTTAAAGAGCATCATTTAAGTCACCACCAAGTAAAGTTACAACATTGATAATTGAATCAAAAAACTCTTTTCGAGAACCATTTCCTCTATTTATTTCGTTAAATATTTTGCCATCTTTAATGAAAATTACACGTGAAGCATAAGAGGCGGTAAAGGCATCATGAGTAACCATTAGAATTGTTGTTTTTAATTCTTTATTTAAATAGTTAAATCTTTCTAACAGCATTTTTGATGATTTTGAATCTAAAGCTCCTGTTGGTTCATCAGCTAAAACAAGTTTAGGATCAGTGATAATCGCTCTTGCTGATGCAACCCTTTGCTTTTGTCCTCCACTCATTTGATAGGGATATTTTTTTAAAATGTTTTTAATGTCTAAATCTTCTGCGACTTTTTTGATTTTTTTGTCTATTTCTTTTGCATCTTTATTTTGAATGGACAAAGCTAGTGCGATATTTTCATAAGCAGTTAGAGTATCTAATAGGTTGAAGTCTTGAAAAATAAATCCTAATTCTTCCCTTCTAAATTTATTTAGGTTATTTCCTTTTAATTTGGTGATATCTTCTCCCGCTACATAAATATGACCACTTGTTACTTTATCAATTGTTGAAATGACATTTAATAACGTTGTTTTTCCACTTCCTGATGCACCCATAATGGCTACAAATTCTCCTTTTTCTACTTCGAATGAGATGTTATCAATTGCTTTTGTTAAGGATGATCTGTTTCCATAATATTTTTCTATTTGTGATATTTTTAAAATATTTTCCATAATATTTCTCCTCCTTATTTACCATATTAGATGAAATACTACTTCTTGTCGTTTGTTTTATCTTACAGAATCTTACAATTTTGTAAGATAAATTTACTTTGTCACATCATAATACTTATTTTTAACAAAGATGATGGATACCTTAGTATAATGATTTTCAACTGATTCTATCATGATTTTATGCCCTAGTTTATGACATAAGTTGTTAGCGATAAATAAACCCATTCCCGTTGATTTTGATTTTTTTCTTCCATTTTGTCCAGTAAATGATTTTTCAAATACTCTATTTATATCTGATTGAGGTATTCCTATTCCATTATCCTCTATTGTTAAAACTACTTTTTTTTCTTTTTCAATGGCAGATATTTTAATATAAGAATTCGTTTCTTTTTTTCTATATTTAATACTGTTGTTGATGATTTGATTCATCATAAATTCTAACCATTTTGAATCAGTAAGAACTTGATAATCTATATTTTTTACAATTAAATCTATTTTATTTTCTAATAAATCATCTTTGTTTTTTAAAGCGATACTATTCATGATTTTTTCTAATTTTGTCTCTTTAATTAAATAATCTTTTTCAGCATTTTCACTTCTTACATAGTATAAGACTTGTTCTAAGTAATCTTCTATTCTTCTCAGTTGTTCATTTAAGTTTTTTTCTTCCTTTTTATTATTATGAAGCATTAAGGTTAAACTTGCTAAGGGAACTTTTACTTCATGAATCCACATTTCAATGTATTCTTTGAAGTCATTTACCTGAATTTCTAAGTTTTTTACATATTCATTCATTGATTTATTAATATCATACAATGCCTGATGTAATAACTTTCCTTCATAAAAGGATGGTTTTTGGAGGGTTTCTAAAACTAAATAACTTTTATCTAGTAATTCGATGTTATTGAGTAATTCCTGATAGAACCCTTTTTTTCGAAAATAGTTAAAGAAAAGATAGTATAAATTACTGATTAGTAATATGAATATAATAGCGATTATTAGATTTTTTTCTACTTTAAAAGTTGTTAGCATTAATAAGATAATCATTATATTTAAAATAAATGTGATGATAAATGATAGTTGATCTTTTAAATATTCTTTTAATTTCATGTTAAAATATACCCTTGTCCTTTTCTCGTTTCAATCATATCTTTATATCCTATATCTCTTAATTTGCTTCTTAATCTACTGATATTTACTGTTAAAGCATTATCATTTATATATTCGTTATTATTCCATAAATCAGTCATTAATTCATCTCTAGTTACAATTTTATTTTGGTGAGTTAATAAATAATTAAAGATGATCATCTCATTCTTTGTTAAAGTTATTTCTTGATTACCTTTGGAAATTATTCCCTTTTGCATATTAATATTCAGTTCTTTGTATTTTTCTATAATTGATGTTTTTTCTATTCTCTTAAATATCGCTCCTATTCTTAAAAGAAGGATTGTGGGATTGTATGGTTTAGTAATATAGTCATCTGCTCCATAAGAAATAGATAAAACCTCATCTAGTTCATTATTTCTACTTGTTACCATAATAATTGGCATATTCCACTCTTTGCGAATTTCTTGTAATAACAATTCTCCATTAGTGTAAGGAATATTGATATCTAATAAAATTAAATCAGGTAAATTTTTTTTGATTTCTTCTTTAACATTTTGAAAATCTTTTAGAATGATGGGATTATAACCTGAATTTTCTAGTAAAGTTGATAATTCAGTGCATAAACTTTGATCATCTTCTATAATTAGAATTTTTTTCATTTTTGGCTCCTTTTTTATTAAATTTTGTATTCTTTTTTAATCTCATTTTGATTATACCATGATATGTTCACTAAAATTATTATAATCTCGAAATATATTTCTATATCTTAGTCTATCTTTTTTCTGTTTTACTAAAACCCTTGTATCTCTTTTTTAGAAACAAGGGTTTAATTTTTATTTTTTATTTCTTTCACTTTTTGATTCATAGCATCAATGTTTTCTTTGGTAAAGCCAATTAAGATTTGATCATTTTTATTAATGATGGTATTCCAAATTTCATTATACATTTTTTTCTTTTTCTTTGTTATCAAAGCAATTGTCGCAATAGTTGATATTTTCCCATCATTTGTTAAGATTTTGATACTTTGTGTTGTTTTTATACCATTTGTTCTTTGTTCATATAGGTAAATCCATAAGATATCTTTATAATTAATTACTTTTAATCTGTTTTCAAAACTAATGATATAGTTTTTAGTTAGATATAAATTTGCTTTGTTATAGAAAATAGTATCTGAACTATTCATTTCTTGATCAAGCTCTTCTATTTTAGCAACCTCTAACTTTTTAATAGAATATGCTATTCCTATTAATTCGAAAAGATTTGACAAAGCAAATACTGCTCCAAAAAAAGCAATGAAGAAAAATATGGAAAGAAAAATTAAAGATGTTGTAGTTGATGTTGTAATCATATCTAAATATACAGCACCAAAATAATGATCATAATCTGAGATGGTTAATTTTTTATCATTTTCTTGAAGTGTTCTATTATAGGCTTCTATTGCTAGCTTTTTTATCTCTTTAGTTGTTGTTTTAGTAACTCCTTTTACTCGCACTGGACTATTATGAGTATCTTTTTTGTCTAATTTTTGATAGTCTTCAGGTGACATAAAGACAACATATAAATACTGACCATCTGATACAATATAATAACTATTTTTTGTATCATCATATACAGCAAATTTATATGGTTTAGATTGGATATTTAAAAAGGCTAATTTATCTTCTTTTTCCTTAGATGAAATAATAATGGAATTTAGGTTTGTTATTTCTTTATCGGCATCATTTTTTGCTTTTTGACTAGTATATAAAAAAATGAAGGATACTCCAATTAAAAATATTCCTATCATTAAAAATAGGAGTTTTTTATTTTTTATTTTTTTGCTATTGATATTTGTAAACTTATTCATTTTTATACCTCCATTACCTTTTATGAAGTTTATTTCCTGTTATTGCTAATTCGTATTACTATCTATTTACTGTGGCCTATTTTGCCAAACTCTTTACCAGAGTTTAGTCTTATTTATATAATAATTATTTCTGTTTTCTAGTTGATTTTAGTTAAAATATAATCTTTGTCCTAAGAAGCAAAGTGATCGATTTTTATTAATTTGTGATTTTTAAAGGTATAAAATTGATTACATATTGTATTTATTTTCTTATTATGTGTAGCAATAATTAAGGTTTTATCTTTAAAATATTTTAGGATAAAGTTAATTACTATTTCTTCTGTGTGACTATCTAAATTAGAGGTTGGTTCATCTAAAATATAGATATCTTTTTTCATTAAATAACTTCTTAATATATTTATTCTTCTTTTTTGACCAGTAGATAATTTTAATCCTTTTTCACCAATAACTGTATTAATTCCGTCTTCAAACATTAGTATTTCATCTAATTCAAGTTCCTTCAAATATTTTTTAATTTCTTCATCTGGTATTCTTCTTCCTAGACATAAATTATCTTTGATAGACATATTAAATAATTCTATTTCTTGACTTACAACACCAATATCTAACTTTACATACTTTAAATTTTTACCATCAATTAAAATCTTTCCTTTATACGAATTAATGTTGCCTAAAATTAAATTAATTATAGAAGTTTTCCCTTGGCCTGATTGACCTGTAATCGATATTTTATCATTATCATTTATGATTAAGTGATCTACTCCTATTTTTAACGTTGATTTGGGATACTCTATTATAATATTAGATAACTCAATTTTATGAAAGGTTTTCAGCTCTTTTCTATAATCTAAATCTTTAAATATACAATTTAATTTGTTTTTTATTGCTTTCAACTCGTACCAATTGATTATTGTTCCAGATAACTCTTCAAATATAAATCCCATTTCGATATGTAGCGAAATATAAAAAGTAATAATTCCTAGTGTATCAATCCCCTTTTCTAGGTCAATAGTAGCTTTTATTAAACCAAGAAAAAATGGAATAACGATTAATATATTGCGTAAAACTTCTTCTAAAGAATAATATTTAACATATTTCTGTTCTTCATGATAACATTTTTTACCTTCCTTACCAATTTTATTAGCAAAGTAATTATTGTTATTTAATAGTTTAACTGTACGAATATTATTAATATAATCATTATAATTTGATGAATATTGATACTCTTGGTCATATAATTTTTCCACTTGTTTATTTGCTTTTTGTAATATTCTAATGCTTAAAACTATACAAATACTACTTGTAATAAATGAACTGATAAATAGTAGTATTGACTGATTATATAATGTATAAAACAAGAAAATAAAAGTTATTACTATACTTATATACTCTGCCTGTAATATGTTTCTTACTAATCCACTAATTTTCTCGATTATATTTTCAAAATATCCAGTTTGATACTTTGATATCGTTTCTACAGGTAATTTACTTAATTTTTTATAATATTCTTGATATTGTATCTTTGAATGTTCATATAAATAATTATCCCTATATTTTCTTAATAAATAGTTTCCTGCAACACGAAATGTTTTAGAGATCATAAATATTGCTATTACAATGACTGCCTTTTCAATGGTAAAAGGTAAAGTTAAAAATAATGTGAAAGCAAAGGGAACTAAAAAATAAATAAAGTCTAAAAATGCCTCTATCAATAAACAAACAATTATCTTCTTTTTATTGAGACTCCTAAAAATAAAATTAATATTTGTATTCATTCCTTGCATCACCACTTTGTTATTTCAATTAAGACCATTTAAATATTTCTTTTTGATAAAAGATATTTCGATATCGTTATCATAGCATAAAAACTACTTTTTTTGAAGTTATTTGCTTTCAATAAAAATTAGAATTATTAGTCAATTTAATAAAAAGTGCATGTTATTTTTTCTTTTCTAACAAACTTTTTACTTTTACTTTTTCTTGTTTCTTTATAAAATATAATAATTCATCTTTATATTCTTGTTGTTCTTTAGAAAAATCACAATTTATTCCTTTGCTTTGATAATACTTAGTAATTTCATCATCATTTTTTAATTTGTGAGACATAAAATTCATGTTGACTGGTATTATTTTTCCAGTAATGTAAGGTGATTCAATTAGCTCTCCATTTTCATTCATAAAACTTTGATAAAATGGGCTATCTATAATTGTATTTTGAATTTTTTCTTCATTATCTATTATTGATTTTAAATCATGAGTGTCAAAGCAATCAAGATAAAAAAACATATCAGATAAACTTATATATTCCTGTGTTAATTTTAAAGAATCTTTTAAAGATTGACTTAAAATCTTTAATTCTTTTCGTCAGGTATTTCATATGTGGTTGTTTTTTTGTTACCTAAGTCACTCCTTTCAATATACGATTCTATTAAATATAAGGGATTAATTCCTTCAGTATAATCACCATATCCAATGTTTTTTAAAATTATTTCTTTTGGAATGTCATATTCGACAACTAGAAAGGTATCTATTGTTAATCTATGATACTTTCCAAGTAAATCATTTCCCTGTATAATTGCATCTTCAGCAAATAAATAGAAATATTTTCCTTCTTCAGATAGATCGTCTGCTAAACTATTAAATTCGTGACCTCCTCTTTTTCTTAAAAAAAGAGGTATATCCCTATAAATTTTCATACTTTTTTCATTCCTCCCCCTTTATTTGATGTTTTATATCATATCATATTTTTTATTATTAGCAAAATATTTATTGGCAATATCATATTTTGTTCAAATTAAAACTCGAATACATAAAATAGTGAGAGTTCGAGTAGTAATTAAAAAACGTACTTGATAAAGGTGCGTTTTTATGTTATGGTCAATATGTCAAGGAAACTTGCATAAAATAAAAGGAACATTCAATATTGCAGTGTTGAGTGTCACCATGTATTTGGTTCCACCTAAATCTATGCTAGAGTTAGGTGGATTTCTTTTATATTAAAGTTATAAATAACAATAATAGTAAAAGGAAGATAATAATTACTAGAGCAAAGATTAAGAAATCTTTCTTGTTCATTATATCGCCTCCCTTCTTTTATGAAGTTTGGCTCCACCCAACTTATTAAGCGTTCCTAAATTTATTATAGTAAACATTTGTTCTTAAATCGGCGGTTTTATATTAAATTTTTTCAATATAGAAAACACACTTGCAATTTGACAAAATCAAATAACGACTATCATTCTACAAAATGTAGAGCATATAACATGTTGTATTATGATACAATTAATTTGGTGATAAAAATGAATTTAGGAAATCGAATAGCAGATTTGAGAAAAAATAAAAAATGGACCCAAAATGATTTGGCAAATAAAATTTTTGTAACTGATAAAACAATTTCAAGTTGGGAATCTAATAGAACAGAACCCAGTTTAGAAACTATAATTAAATTAAGCGAGTTATTTAATTGTAATGCTAGTTACTTAATTCATGGAAATACAAAGAAAAATGATATAGAAACAGAGGTAAAAATAAAACTTTCAAAAAATGAATTTCATAAAATTGAAATTTTTATGAAAAATAATGCTAAATTTTTAAATGAGAGTAAACAAGTTGATGCATATTATCAACCGACTCATAGAAGGTTTCTAAATGATGGTAAAAAAATGATAAACGAATGGCTTAGAATAGGAATAAGAGGTAATAAAAAAATACTAAATTACAAAAATTGGTACAACAATATGTATTGTGATGAATATGAAGTTGAAATAGATAATGAAGTTAATTTAGATAAAATTTTTAAAATTCTAGGAATGGAAGAAATCGCAATAGTTAATAAAGTAAGGGATACATATTTTTACTTAAATAAATATGAAATTGCCTTAGATTATGTAGAAAATTTAGGATATTTTATAGAAATAGAAGTTAAAAATTATGATGAAAGCGCTATGAACGAATATGATAAATTACTTAAATTAGCTAAAGATTTAAACCTAAATTTAGATAATATTGATAAAAGGGGATATCCTTATCATCTTATATATAGTTCTAAATAGTATTACAAGGAAGTTGTTGAACGTCATCCTTTAAGGTACCCTAAAAGAGGAGGTATTATAACTTTATTTTTTTATCTTCTTTTCGCTATTGAAAAATGTTTCAGATTTAATATTAAACAATCCAACAGATTTTAATATATTTTCCATATATTTATGTTCAAATCCATTATGACCACTAAAATCTTTTGTATCCATATGAAAACTACCATCTTCTTTATCTAAATCTATAATTAATATACCATCTTTATTTAACATACTATAAAATGTCTTTATCATATTTTTTACATCTACTATGTGATAAAGTGTCAATGAAGTAAAAATAACATCAAATTTTTCTACATTATATTTTTCTTTTGTTAAATCTTTTCTAATAGGTATAACATTAGATATATTATAATTAATAACTTTTTTTCTTACTATATTTATTATTTACTCTTCAGAATCAATCAAAGTTAATTTTTTAAATCTATCATATAAATGAAACGATATTAATCCAGTTGCACAGCCATATTCCATCATCATAGAGTTTTGTTTATCTCCAACAATGTTCAATATCTTTTCTGCAATGATTTGAGATCGTTTTTCTCTTGATTCATTATCATAATTTTTAGCCTTTTCTTTAAAAGTCATATAAATTTCCCCTTCTAACTAATACCCAAATGCATCTTGCTTATTATGACAATATGCAAGTGTGTTTTCTAAATTATCACAACATTTAGTATTAAATTTATTGTATGAAGAACAAATGTTTGCTATAATGTTAATGGATACGTTTGAAAATATCAGATGCTTTCCCTTTCTATTTATCAAAGATAAAAGAAAGGTGGTGATATTTATGACAAAAAGAGAACTATTTCAGTTTATTATAATATTACTCCTATTTTTAGTAGTAATCATTTTACTCCTAAAATAGACAAAGCATCTGATTTCAACATTAGTTGATTTCAGATGCTATCCTTCAAGGGATTACATCTGATTCTCACAATCAAATGTATCCTTTTTTATTTTATGCAAGTTTCCTTGACATATTCATAGTAACATAAAAACGACTTTTTGACAAGTCGTTCTTTCTCTTGTTACTCGAAAGTTCGAGTTTGTTATCAATCTGGTATCCCCGATAGGACTTGAACCTACTACCTAAAGTTTAGGAAACTTTTGCTCTATCCAGGTGAGCTACGGGGATATAAAAATATACTATTTAAGTATAGCACATTTTTTTAGTTTTTGAACTATTTTTTTATAGAAATACTAGTCTTTAAAATAAATAAAATAGATTATTTAAATAAAGCTCATCAATTAATAAATTATGATTTAATGTAATATTTATTCTTCTCGTTGTTTCACGTAATTTGGATTCTTTATCTTTATATTTATATTGAATAGTCACATTTAAAGTTATATTTTTATCCTTATCTAATTTAATATTGTTAATCTTTACTTTTGTTGTTTCAAATTCTGTAACTGATTTATTTTTATATTTTTCTTTTAGCTTATGGTAATTTTCTTCAAATAGAACATCACTCTTTAACCTTTCAGTATATATATTACTTTCTCTTATCGTATTAAATTCTTTTTCTTCGACTGCATTTGTTACTATATCTTGGATACTTTTCTTTATATCACTTGTTATTTTTTGAGTATTTTTCTTGTCAATTTCAGTGTAATTTAGCTTTGTATAATCAATTTCTTCATTATTAAATACTGATTTTATATCCGTTATTGTTATACCGTTTTTCAATTTTACCGAAATGGTAACATCCTTTTTTAAAATACTATCTATTTTATAGGTAGTAGTTAATTTTTTTTCTGATACTTTATCTTGATTAGATAATTCTACATGATCGACTATTAATTTAGAATCTTTAGGAATAGTGATTTTAACATTTTCTGCTACTAGATTGGCAGATGTTATTACATAGTTATTAAAGATTAAATATTTATGTCCTTTTCTTTTAATTTTTAAATTGATTATATTTGAATAGTCATTTGTTTTATAACTAACTGTTCTTGTATGTTCTTTTTTATTTTTATTTGTAGTCAATATTTTAATATCAACCTTATTATGAGTACTATCGCCATATTTTTTTTGAATGTTTTTATTTGTTATGAATCTATTTTTCTTCATATCTGATAGTTCAATTATGTTCATATAATCTTTATTAGCATAAGATTTTACATATTTTTTAATAATTGCTTCTTCACTAAAAAAAGTATTATTTAAAAAATTGTGTACTAGAATAACTGTTAATAATACTGCTAATCCTATTAGTTGTTTTTGATATTTTTTCTCTAAGTTTTTATAATCTATTAATGGTTCTTTTTTGATTTTTATTCTTCTCCCGCATTCTGGGCAAAAAAGATCCTCTTCCTCTAATTTATTGCCACAATTCCTACAGTACATAATTCCTCCTTATACAATAAAAAGCACTTTAAGTGCTTCTATTTTAGCTTCGTCATAATCAATACAAACAAAAATGTAGAAGCTGTTTGTAATTGATTTCTAATACTATATGTTCTTTCATAACAAGCACATATATCATCAATGATATCTACTAAATAACTTTCTTTATAATGAGGGATTGATTTTGTTATTGGGAACATATGTTTTTTTATAATGTCTTTTTCTAATTCTGTTAACTCAAAATATTTCGTTGCATTTTTTAAAGCATAATCTGGATGTGATTTCAAAGCTTGATAAGTCTTTTTGTCATTCGTTTCATCAAAGAAAAAATCATGTAATAATGCTCCTCTTGTTGCTTCTACATATTTTAAACCAAACTTTTTACTTACAACATATGTATAGTAAGCCACTCTTAATAAGTGATTATATCTAGTTATTCCGTGATGTTTAATTTCCTTTAATTTTTGGAATTCTTGATTTTGTAGTATATCATCAATTATATAATAAAAATTTTCATTTTCTAAATCATAATTTTCTTTTATACTTTTCATACTTTCCACCCTTTAACTCTTAGCACTCTTTAATAATATCATAAGATGTTTATTCTTTCAAGTGAAATATTTGTGAAGGTTTACACCATATTTCTTAATAATTGATCCATTTCTTCTTCTTCTTCTTTTGTTATTTCTTCTTTATCTAGTTCTTTATCAAACCATTCTGGTAAGGTTTCTTCTTTCTTTGGATATTTTGCATATTTAGATGAATCTTTTTTCTTTTCTAATATTTTTTTCATCTTTTTATGTTCTTTTTCGGTTATTAACATGGCATCTTCAACTGTTTCAATATTTAGTCTTTTCCACTGTCCAGCAATAGTTTCAATATAATTTTTATTTAATTTTTGGTTATTTACTTTTAAAACGTAAGATATTAAAACATTAACTACCCCTGGATTTAATTTTTGATCAATTAGTAATGATTCGATCAATTTTAAGTCTCTAGCTGTTGGGGTCGTTCCTTTATATTGAGCTTGTAAAAAACGATAAGGGCTTGTATTTTCAAAAGTGTAAACCATTTTTGCCCATTTTGAGGAATCTCCGATAGGCTTTTTTAAATAGGTAGGTTGTGTTCTATAAATAATTGTAGGAAGTGAGCCTTCATTTTCAAATTGATAAAAATTGCGACAGTTTTTACGAAGTAAAGTTTTGTCAATTAATCCTTTTTCATTTAAGCAATCTTTTACTAGTCCTTGCATCGTAAAGTCATCTATATTATATGTAAAGGCTAAAGAATTTATTAATTTTTTTGTCTCCTTTGAAAAGCATTTTTCATTGTACATATTTTTAGGAATGCTAGAAATTAACAAATTAAAATCTATTTGTTCTTTTAGTTGTAAAAAATTTGAATTTTTTGAGGCAATATCAGGAACAATTAATTCACTTTTTCCAGGAGTTGTTCTAAAAACGTCTGAAAAACTCTTTGTAATATCTTGATAGTCTTTTAAATTTAGTCGTGGTATTTTATAAAAGTTCAATAACTTATCATACTCTTCTTTTCCTAGATTATTATATAACACGATATTTAATATCGGATGAGTAAAGAATTCATTAGCAGGAAGAGGCGAATAAATTAAATAAATATAATGATTAATACTATCTGTTTTTAAATAAGTCTTTAATAGTCCTACTGCTTCTAGTTTTTGCCTTGAAATGACAATATCTTCAAGACGTAATTGCATAGTTGCCATTAGGTGATGGTGAGTATAATCACTACTCATCATCATTGCTTTATCTAAGTCATTAATAAGTGTTAAATATAATGATACTGCTGTATGACCAATTATTGGTTGATATAACATACTAATAATATTTTTATCTAAGCTGTTTATAATACTCTTATTTACTACTGTATAACTATCAGCAGGTAATGTAGTTAGTTCTTTCATGCAATCACCTATATCAATAATACGATATTTTTTTTAAAAATAAAAGAAAAATAGATTTTTTTCATCAAAATGTTTTTTGGGGCATAAACTATATTTTAGCATAAATTACTATAGGTGAAGATTATGTATTTTGAAAAAGAGGAGTTTGAACTTTACTATGAAAAATATGGTAAAGGGGAAAAAAATATGGTTATATTACCTGGTTGGGGAGAAACAAGAAATACTTTTTTTAAATTGATTCATTATTTTAAAAATAACTATACAATTTATATTATAGATTATCCAGGATTTGGAAATAGTCCTTTTCCTAATTTTGATCTAGATATTTATCAATATAGTAGTTTGATTAAGGATTTTTTAGAAGAACTTCATATCACAGATCCTATTCTCATTTGTCATTCCTTTGGTGGTAGAATTGCTACAATTTTAACTGCTGTTTATCAGGTAAAGATTAGTAAAATGGTTTATATGGATACTGCAGGGATTAAGCCTAGAAAAAAATTAAAAACGATCATTAAAGAAAAGATTTACAAGTTGAAAAAGGTTTGTATTCAAAAATTTTGCAAAAAAAATAAAGAAAAAAAACTCGATCAATTAAGAAAAAAATATGGTTCTGTTGATTATAATACATTACCAGTTAATATGTTATCTACATTTAGAAATATTGTGAATGAAGATCTAAAAGAATATTTTGAAAAAATTTCTAGTGAAGTATTACTTATTTGGGGAGCTAAAGATATTGATACTCCTTTAAAAGATGGATACTTTATTCATAAAAAGATTAAAGATTCAGCTTTAATTGTTTTTCCTGAGGGAAGCCATTTTACCTATTTGGAGTATAGTGATGCTGTCCATTTAATTATTGAAAGTTTTATCAATGAAAAAGATGTTGTTCTTTGATGAATAACATCTTTTCATTTGCTTTAACGGAAATTTTCTAATTATAAATCAATAATTCATGCTGGCATCTAGTGCAAGCTACATACAAAAGATTTCGTTCGTTTTTTCGATAGGAGTTTTCTCGATCATTATAGACTAAGACACTATCAAATTCTAGACCTTTAGCAATGTAAGCTGGAATAATTACTAAATCTTTTGTGAACTTTCTAGTTTGAATATCAATTAAAGAAATGTCAAACTCATCTTTTACTAATTGATAAAGCTTTTCTGCTTCTTTGAAATCTTTCGTAATAATCGCACAACTTTTATATTCGTTCGTAAAGTATGCAATATCTTCAATTAAATTATTTTTTAAATTTTCAATATTTTTTCTAATTACTACTGGTTTACCAGTTTCCTTTCTAATTGCATTAACATGTTTTAGGCCTAATATTTTATTGGTATAATTAATGATTTCTGGAGAAGATCGATATGTTTTTAGAAGTTCAATATAATGAGAATTTTTAGCAAATATTGTTTTTAATTCTTCTAATGACTCATACTGATAATAAGGATTAATATTTTGATTGATATCTCCTAAAATGGTAAATTCCGCTTTTTTAAAAATTTTTGCTATAATAATGTATTGAAGTTTATTATAATCTTGAGCTTCGTCAATAACAACTTGCTTGATATTTGTTTCATAGGGAAAACCCTCTAAAGTTCCTTTTATATAGGAAAAAATTAAAGCATCTTCATAATTAATAGCATCCTTTTTAACAAATTGTTTCATCATTTCTTTACTTAGTTTGATTTTACAATAGTCTGATTGAAAAAAGTTTAGATATATTTCTTGATAATCTTGTTTGAAATTAACATTTTTATATATTAGTTTTTTAAAAGTTGTAGCTTTTTTCAATTTTCCTTGGTAAAAATTCGAAGATAGGCGATTGGCGATTTCCTCTATTCTTTCAAAAAGAGGCATTACATTATATTTATAATGAAGCATTTCATTGATTTCTTCTTTTGTTACTTTATTATTTATTCCTTCAGTAAAATCACTAACACACTTACATCTTTTGATATAATCATCTAAATAGTTGTCTATATCCTTTATTATTTCATCACTTTGTTTATAACGAATGAATTCTTGATTGGTCTCTTCATAACGATAATACCTTGCAATGAAATCGGTAAAGTCCTCTACTTCTTTATATTCTTTAATAAAGGATGATAAATAATCTTGAAAAGTCGTTTGCAAGGTATTACACTCTCCAAGAGAGGGTAATACGTCTGATATATATTCTGTAAAAATATTATTGGGTGAAAAAATAAGAATATTATTACTAGTTAATCTCTCTAGTCGATATAAAAGGAAAGCGATTCGGTGAAGTGCAACTGTTGTTTTGCCACTTCCCGCTATTCCTTGAACAATTAACACTTCATCTTCTAAGTTTCTAATTACTTTATTTTGTTCTTGCTGGATGGTATTTACAACATTTTTCATTCTTTCACTTGACTCTGTGGATAAAACTTCTTGTAGTACTTCGTCATCTATATTTAAGGAGTTATCGAAAACTCCTTGAAGTATATTCTCTTCTATTTTATATTGTCTTTTTCTCTCTAATTTACCACTAATTAATCCCCCTGGTGCTTGATAACTGCAAGGTCCTGTTTCATAGTCATAGAATAAACTACAAATTGGACTTCTCCAATCATATAAGATATTATTTAAGTTTTGGTCCTTTAAATAAGTTAGGGAAATATAAATATTATTCACATCCCCATCTTCATCAATAAAGACTAAGGATCCAAAATAAGGTTTGTTTTTTATTCCACGAAGCTTTTTATAATATTGCTCTTTTTGTAATGTTTTTCTCTCTTCATCTGAAGTCATTAGTTTTGCTTGGCCTATATCACCCTCATCAAAGGAATGGACATCACTCCAAATTACTTTTTTAAATTCTTTTAACTCTTCCTCTCCTATTTTCACTTCTTGTTTTAGATTATTTAGTGTTTCATTTAGAAGATTAGTAGTTAATTTCAGAATCTTCTTTTCCTTTTCTAATTCCTTTCCTACAACTGCCATATTACTACCCTCCATCAATTTTTACCAAGAAAAAGGTAGTCCACCTTTTATCTATTTAATTCATGAATTAAAGCTGTAAATTCCTCTTTGATTTGATCTAGTCGCTCTTTTGTTTTTGCCTCAAATCTTGCCGTTATATTTGGACCTGTATTACTAGCACGCACTAATGCCCAACCATCATCAAATAAAACTCTAACTCCATCAATATCTAAATATTCGTATTTTCTATCATCAGCATATTTTTTTACTTGATTAATAACTTCAAATTTTTTGTCATCACTGCTTTTAAATTTTATTTCTGGTGTTGACTCATACTCGTTAATTCCTATTAATAATTCATCAATAGTCTGATCAGTTTTAGATAAAAGTTCTAATATACGAAGTCCTGCATATAGTCCACTATCAAAACCTGGCCATCTATCTCTAAAATAGACATGCCCTGATAATTCTCCTCCAAAAGGTAAATCTTCATCTCTAACTTTTGCTTTAGTATAGGAATTACCTGTTCTATAACAGATTCCTTTTGCCCCTAATTTTTCTATTTCGTCGCTTAGTGATTTAGAACATTTTACATCATATAAGAATTCTTTTTTTTCTACTTTATCGATTAAATCGCGAATCATGATAATCATATATTTATCAGTTGGAATAAATTTTCCTGTATTAGAAATTAATCCCATTCTATCCCCATCACCATCAAAGCCTACTCCTAAATCGGCATGTTCTTCTAGTACTTTTTCTTTTAGTTGTTGTAGATTTTCTTCAACACAAGGGTCTGGATGATGATTAGGAAAGGTTCCATCACTTTCTATGTTAATATAAGTAACATCTATTGGAAATAAATCATAAAGTTTTTTCAGGATCACACTTGCTGTTCCATTACCTGGGTCTGCTACTACTTTTATTCTTCTAGAACCAAAGTGTAAATTTTTCTTAAATAAGGTTAAGTAATCATTCTCAATATTGTAGTTGGTAACTTCCCCGCTACCACTTGCAAATTCACCTTTTTGAATCATTGCTAAAAAGTCTTGAATTTCTTGTCCCTTACAATTTCCTGATTCATCAAAAGCAAATTTAAATCCATTATCATCTTTAGGGTTATGACTTGCTGTTACCATTATTCCACTATATATTTGTAATTTGATACAGGCATAATAATACATTGGTGTGGTACAAAGCCCAAGTGAAATAACATCTATTCCTGTTTCTAAAATTCCTTGTTTTAATGCTTCAAATAATGCTGGTGAAGAGAGTCTATTATCATGGCCAATTATACAAGTTGTTTTTCCTAGATTTTTAATATGGCTCCCAAATCCTAAACCTACTGTATAAGCAGTCTCTTCATCTAACTCATTTGGGTATATGCCTCTTATATCATAGCCTCTAAATATATTTTTATTGATATTATCTTTAATCTTCATATCCATCCTCTTTTCTATATTAATAGTACCATATTGAATAGTTATAGCTGCCTTTTTTCATAAAATTTTACACCTAATTGACAATAATTTTTAAGAAAAAATTACTCTCTATATCAAATTATTATTTGAATATTAACTTTTTGTTCATAGTGCTTTCCGCCTAAAAAGTATGATTTATGTCTTATTCTTTTTTCCTTTATTCCTACTTTTTTAGTACATTATTAACCACTATTTTTTGTATTGGTCTTTCAGTTTCTAACGGTTTAAACTGATCTTGGTTTTCTTTTTCTTTATTTTTTTCTTTCTAATCTTAATTCTTTTCTTTTTCTCCTATACTCTATAACGATTTTTCTAAATTCGTCAAATTCATCTCTATTAAACTGACTACTATGAGGAAAGGCTTGTAGTATTTTGCTAATAAAGAATGTATGCTTTTTAATTTTCTTAATTACTTCTTCACGAGCCTCATTAGTCACATCTTTGCCTTTAAATTTAGCTAAATTACTTCTTACATCAATTAAAGCGGTAGTTGTAATGATTAAGTCTATTAAAAAAATCATAGCAAATAAGATAGTGATAATTTCTAGAATCAGTGAAGGGATGAGATTTAAAATATGACAAAGAAAAGGATATAGGGTATAAATAACAAGTAAGCCTGCTATACCAAAAATCATAGAGTTCTGCAAACAAATTCTTCCATTTAAATTAAAGGGTTCATGACTATAATCCCACCATCTAACTTTAAAAATTTTCTCCATAATATAACTGGTTAAATATTCAACAAAACTACAAAGTATGACAGTCATCCAAAAGAAGACGAAAGGATCATTTCTATATCGGTATAAGAATATTGCCACTAAAATGGTTCCCACCCCATAAATAGGAATATATGGACCTATTAAAAAACCTCTATTTAATACTACTTTTTTACTTTGAATGGAACAGAAAAAAATTTCTATAAAATAACCAATTATTGAGGCAATGAAAAAAATCATAAACCAATGACATAATTTATCAAACATTCTACTACACCTACTCTTATCTATTTTTATTTTATCATATTAAAATTTTTATGTAAAAGAAAAAAGTGGTTTTATCATACCACCTATGGATTTAGTCTATTTGGTCCTCTAAATAAAAATTGCGACTCTTTTACACTAGGTATATTTAAAAGAAGCATAGTAATTCTATCTATTCCTATAGCAAAGCCACCATGTGGAGGACAACCATATTTAAAGAATTCTAAATAAAATTGAACATCTTCTTTTAGGCCTTTACTCTCTGTATTTTTACATATTTCCTCATAACGATGTTCTCTTTGAGCTCCAGTAGTAATCTCTACACCACGCCATATTAGATCGTAACCTTGAAGTTTACCTTCTTCGTTTCTCATGTGATAGAATGCACGTTTTTCTGCTGGGTAGTCTACGACAAATAAAAATTCATGATTATATTTTTCCTTCGCTAATTTATATGTCAATCTTTCTGCTTCCGTTGTTAAATCAGTCTTTTCATTTTCTTCTACTTTATAGTTATATCTTTCTTCTAGTTCCTTATAAACTTCTTCTAGTGTCATTGTAGGAAATGGTAGTGTTGGAACAATAATTTCTTCGCCAAAAACTTCTTTTATTTTTTCGTTATATTCTTCTTTTAATTTGGAAAGTGCATAGGTAAGCATTTCTGCTTCTAAATTCATTACATCTTCGTATGAATCAATATAACTAAATTCTACATCAAAGCTGGTAAACTCTGTAGCATGACGAGATGTATTTGAATTTTCTGCTCTAAAACTTGGTGCTACTTCAAATATTTTATTCATTCCACTTGCCATAGCCATTTGTTTATAAAATTGGGGAGATTGAGCAAGATAAGCTAGTCTATCGAAATATTTTACTTCAAATACTTCTGCCCCACTTTCACTTGCTGCTCCAATTAGTTTCGGAGTATGAATTTCGATGAAATTATTTTGATATAAATATTCACGCATATATCTGATAAAAGCAGATTGTACTTGAAACATTAGAATATTTTTATCGCTTCTTAAGTCAATAAAACGGTAGTCAAGCCTCGTATCTAAATTTACCCCTTCTATATTTTTGTAAGTAAAAGGTAGTTCTTCTTCACTTCTACTAGTTACTTCAATTTTTGTTGGAATAATTTCCATTCCATTTAGTTTTACCTTAGGAGATTCTTTAATAATTCCTGTTACTTTTACTGTACTCTCAAGGGTTAAATTATTAATTAGTTCAACCATTTTCCTATTGTTCTCATCACTTTTTTCAATTGTTATTTGTACTTTATTCGTATTATCTTTTAATATTACAAATTGTACCCATTGTAAGTTTCTAATATTATCGACGAAGCCACTTACTACAACTTCCTCTTCATAATGATCTTTTAGTTTATTTATACTTATACTTTTCATTTAACTACTCCTTCTTTTAAATCCAATTAATTCTCGTAATTTGCCTTTTGTTTTCTGTTTAGGGTTGTTACTTAAAACAGAATTATTTCTTTCCATTTCTTTTATTAAATTGCATTCTATGATTCTTTTTTTGATTTCTGAGCGTGGATAATTATATTCTATACATAGGTAATCAAGAATCTCAAATTCATCTTTATTCCCATATTTATTTAATTTTTTAGTAAAATCATCATAAGGAAGAACCAATTGTCTTGTAAACCTCTCTATATCGAACTCAAACTGGCCAATAAGAATAACTACAGTTTCTTCATCGATATTCTTAATATTAGGTTCTTTAATATTTGGCGTATCCTCCCTACTAGTATTCAAATAACCGAGGTTTGTTTTTTTCTCACTATTAAAATATCTTAGTAATATTGTAAAACATACATTAACTGCAAAATATTTCTTACTCTGTTCATTTAAATCTTCCCATAATATTATTTTGGATGTTCTCTTTTTTTGTTCAATTTTTACATAAAACATATCATCAGAGGTTGTGTAAAGTTCATACCCTAGACTTTGCAAATTTCTGATATAATCACTTTTCCAATCATATAGTGATATTTGCTGAAATTCTTTTGCATCTTTCATTAATCTATATAATTTATTATATGTATAACTATTTTCTCCTTCAGTGTAAACTTCTTTTGGATAATTAAATCTCTCATATATTTCTTCAATTCCAAGTTCTAATAATTCTTTTGTTTTAGAATCAGCACAATTTAATTTACCTTCTTTTACTTTCTTAGTAGCCTTTTTATACATCTTGTAGAATTCTATATCATATGTTGAAGTTGCACTAATATTGTCTTCTTCTGTAATCAATAAAAGTAAATATGGTACTTTTTCTGTTGTGTATAATTCTCTAATCTCTACTTCACTCTTTTTTAGTAGACCTTGTTCTAAATTAATCATAAACCGTTTCCCCTTAAAATAAATTATTATTCATGGTGATGTTTGCAAGCTCCATCACAACAATCATCATCACAATGGCAATGTTCATGCATTAAATCATCTATTTGAAAACTATCTTGTTCTGTTAAATGTTCATCTAAATAATAAATTAAATATTCTATTTCGATCAAATCTTCTTCTTTGGTTTCATTATTTTTAATTTTAACCTGACCATTATTTATATCTTCACTATTTAAGATAATTAAATATTTGCTATTTAATCTATCTGCTTGCTTAAATTGAGCTTTTAAACTTCTACTAGTATATTCAGTATCACAAATAAAGCCAGCCATTCTAAGCTCTTGTGATAAATATGTGGCATATTTTTTTTCTTCTTCATTTACATACATAATAAAGCAATCAAGATAATCTTTAATTGGAACTTCTACAACTTGCTCTTTAAGAGCCATTACTAGTCGGTCAAGGCCAGTGGCAAAGCCAATACAAGCAGTGTCTGGTCCATCTAGTTGTTTTACTAGACCATTATATCTTCCACCAGCACCAAGAGCAAGATTACTAATACTTTCTGTATCTACCTTAATTTCAAAAACCGTATGATTATAATAGTCAAGTCCTCTAACGATTTTAGGATTTACTACATATTCTACTTCTAAGATATCTAAATATTCTTTTACTTGTTCAAATCTTTTTTTCGATTCTTCATTTAAGTAATCAATCGTCGTAGGAGCATTTTTCATGATATCTTTTTCATCATCTACTTTACAATCAAGGATTCTAAGAGGATTCTTATTAATTCTTTCATTACAATCTTCACATAGATCTTTCATATGAGGTTTAAAATAATTTACTAAAGCTTCTCTATAGCGATCACGAGATTCTTTATCTCCTAATGAATTAATTTCAACCTTTATATTTTTTAAGCCTAACATTTTATATATATTGACTGCTACTGAAATGATTTCGGCATCACTTAGAGGATCATTACTTCCTAGAATTTCCATTCCAAATTGGGTAAGTTCTCTTTCTCTTCCAGCTTGTGGTCTTTCATAACGGTACATCGTTCCATTATAATATACTTTTACAGGAAGAGATTCTCCATACATTTTGTGTTCAATAAAACTACGAACTACTCCAGCTGTCCCTTCTGGTCTTAAAGTCATATTTCGATCTCCGCGATCTTTAAAGTCGTAAGTTTCTTTTGTGACAATATCAGTAGAATCCCCTATTCCTCTATGAAATAACTCGCTTGATTCAAAAAGTGGAGTTCTTATATAATTATAGTTGTATTTTTCCATAATACTATCCATTACTTCTTCTATGTATTTCCAAATCTTTGACTCTTTTCCATATAAATCATTTGTTCCTTTTGGTTTTGTTATCATTTTTGCCTCCTATTAATATAAAAAGATGGCTACTAAGGGCGTGATTTCCCGCGGTGCCACCTTATTTTTTACTTAGTTTACTTTATCGCAGTAGATACGCTTCTATTTTCTATAAGTATCTTCAACTTCCTGATTTTTCACCTAATCATATCTCTCTAATTTTTGAAATTTACTCCTTTTATTTAGAAGTTAATTATATTATACAATATTTCTTCTCAATTTTCTATTTTTTTATCTAAAAATTTCATTACTTCTTTACTAGTAATATCTAGTGATTGATCGCTTAATAAGTCGCATCCTCATGATCATTATTTTGATCGTATTCCATTAAGTTTTCTTTTTAAAAGAATAGGTGGTTATTTAAAGACTTTGGCATCTATTTCACAAAAGGTTGTTATTTTTTTGTGTAGTAAATCTATTTAATATTTAAATTTTTCTTCTATAACTGTTCTATTTGTACTTTTGATATTGTTTTATGACCTTATCTGCTGCTCCATAATTTGTAAGCCCAAAAGCTGCGAAGTCAAATGAATCTAAAAATAAATTTTTTCTCTTTTTTAAACTTTCATAAAATTGTTTTTTAATATTTTTATCTGCAGATAGTAAAATATCACTAAAAATGTTACCACAAATACTATTAACTAGGTAAATTTCATCTTCAACACTTAATTCAGTAGATGAAGAATATAAATGAAGAATCGATTTTAACTGATTTTGTAATTCCATATAATTCATATAATGACAATTAATGGCTTGTTTTTTGAAACTTGTATCTTTACTTAAGTGTTCTAAAAACTGTTTTTCTGCATACATGGCCCCTACTTCTAAAAAATTATTATTTGTCTTATATTTCAATGAACGATGTAAATTGTTTATCTTTTGCCATTCTTTTATATGTTTCAGTTCATGAATTAAGGTTACTATGGTATTAAAATTGTGATGATTAGGTATAAGAATAAAATATTTCCCCAGAACACTTGAACTCATGCTAAGTCCAGCAAATTCTTCTCCTAAATCTATATCATAAATGAACCCATGTTCTGATAGATATCGAAGAAGATCTAGACTCTCGAAATCGAATTGTTTTTGATAATATTTTTCAATGATAGCATACATTTCCTCTTCTGTATATTCTTCCCTTTTTAGCATGTTTTCATCTACATCTATTTTCTTATCTAAACCATATAGTATCCTACTTGAAACTGAAGATAAAATTCCATAATTGTTAGCAATATTATGAGAATTTTTTGAAAATCTATTTCCTATTTTCCAATATCCTACTACCTGTTTAACTATCCCATAGGCAGAATCTATTTTTTCTCTATTTGATTGATAAATATCTATATCACTATGATAAATAATATTTTCATTTAAACCATTAATCAAATAAAGGACTTCCATGAATTTATCTGGTTTTATTAATTCAGATAATTGGCTAATGGCATCCTCAATATGCCTTTGAATAGCTACAATATCTTGGTTAAATATTCTCATCTAATCACCTCAAAAATATATTTGTTATTATATCATAATTTTGTTAAAAAGAAAAGTCTTAAATGGCTTGTTTAAGATCTTTTACTTTTTCTTTTAAATCTCTTTTAAAGAAATTATAAGTTGTTCTAATTAGTAGATAAATAGGAAGAGAGGCAATAATTCCGATTACTCCTGCCAGTGTCCCACCAACACTTACGGCCATAATTGTAATTAGGGGATTAACATTATTAGTTTTGCCATATACCTTTGGAGAGATTAAATAACCATCTAATTGTGGGAAAATGACGCAAATTATCAGTGTTCCGAATAAAGTATATGGTGTAGTTATACTAGCCAAAGCAAGTGCAACTAAGTTGGTAATTAATCCTCCAAAATAAGGAATGACTGTTGTAATACATGCAAGAACCCCTAGAATTAACCAGTTTGGATGGTTGACTATTCTAAAAAGAATAGAATATTCAAAGAATTGAATCACCATAAAAATTGTTAATCCTTTTAAATAGTTTCCTATCTCGATATCTAGGCACTGAACATATTTTAACATTCTTTTAGAAATGCTTTTTAAAAATTTTTTTAAACCATTACGAATATTCTCCATATAAGCTAAAAAGTAAATGGATGCTACAAAACCTACAATTACATTTCCTAGTGCACCAATTGATTTTGAAACAAAGTCAGCTGTTCCATCACTAATAAACTTTCCAATATTTTTAATGGCAAGATCTAAATAATCCTCTATATTTCCTTCTACTGTCCCTAGGTTTAAATCAAATTTATTACTAATTGTACTAGAAATCTTAGTAAAATTTTTAGAAAGTGAAATTAATTGATCATATAATAATGGGAGTGTTGTTGCTAAAATAAAAGTAATGATTAAGATAGCAATAAGGGTGATTAGTGTTACGGAAAGCCATTTAGGAAGTCCCTTATTTTGTAACCACTTTACTCCTGGAGTTAAGCTATATGCAATTGCAAAGGCTATGATAAAGGGCAAAATGATTCTAATTAGTTCTCCAAAAATGTTGTACCATGTTCCTATATTAGTAACGGTAATATATAGTAATAACATTAAGGCTGTAATATTAATTAAGCGATAATTTAATTTATTTTCTTTCATTTTTCTACCTCTCTATCATTATTGTGGTTGGTCCAATATTATTCATGTTAACTATCATATCAGCTCCAAAAATTCCTTCTTCAACATTAGTATATGCTCTTAATTTCTGATTAAATAATAAATAGAGATCTTTACTATATCCTTTATTAAGAGCTTTTTTATAACTAGGTCTGTTTCCTTTTGCTGTATCAGCATATAAGGTAAATTGGGAAATCGATAAAATACTTCCTCCATAATCTAAAATGGATTGGTTCATTATACCATTTTTGTCTGGAAATATTCTTAAATTGATAATTTTTTTCACTAAATAATCAATTTTTTCTTCATTGTCTCCTTCACAGAAGGCTACAAAAACAACTAAACCTTCCTTAATCTCTCCTACTATCTCATTAGAGATTGTAACACTGGCATAATTGCTACGTTGTATTAGTACTTTCATTATCTCATAATCCTTTCTACTTTATCGATGTAATTTTGTTTGTTTAATTCTAGAAATAACTTATCTAATTTTTCTTTACTAGAAACATAGCAATTCGCTTGATAAATGGAATGATTTGAACCAGTAACATTTTTAATATAATCAACTGAAATTCCTATCATGCTAGTTTTTTGAATGATGTCAGCCATATAATTTTCGTTGTCTTTACAATAAACTAGAATAATAGTTAAATATTTTTTAGTATTAGATTTTTTATTCCATTTTACTTCTACTATACGATCATCCAAAGTAGATAAATTATGACAAACAACACGGTGAATACTAATTCCATTTCCTTTTGTGATATAACCAATAATATCATCTCCATATACTGGATTACAACAATTAGCAATATTTACTTTTACTTTATCAATTCCTGATACAATAATATCTGTATCTAGATCCTGTTCTATCTGATGAGGCATCTTTTTTGGTTGTTGATCTTCCTCTAGTTTATGAATAATGTTAATTACTGTTTTGGGAGAATGTTTCCCATTTCCAACATTTAAATATAGTTCATTAATATTCTCTACTTTAAATTCTTTGATTAGTTTTTCTGTATTTTCTTGATTGAAGAACTCAGTGATAGAAAATTTTCTTTTTCTTAATTCTTTTTCAAGAGATTCTTTTCCTCTTTCTATATAAATATCTTTTTCATTTCTACTAAAATAACTTCTAATCTTATTCTTTACAGCAGTAGATTTAACCATATTGATCCATTCTTTTGATGGTTTAGAGGATTTATTAGTAATGATTTTTACAATATCATTATTATGAAGCTCATAGTCAAGTGGGGCGATAGTGTTATTAACTAAAGCACCGACTGTAGTTTCACCTACTTGGGTATGAATCTTATAAGCAAAATCAAGTGGGGTTGCTCCTTTTGGAAGTTCAAAAACATCTCCTTTAGGAGTAAAGCAATAAATATTATTGTTTAGCACTTCTTCTTTTATGCTATTCACAAAGTCTTCACTGCTCATTTTGTCATTAGATAAATCAATTATTGATTTAAAAAATTGTAGTTTTTGTTCTGTACTAGATTGTAAATTGGCTTTGGTGTTTTCCTTTTCTTTATAAGCCCAATGTGCCGCAACACCATTTTCTGCTAATTCATCCATTTCGTATGTTCGAATTTGAATTTCAAATAAATAACCATCAATACCAAAAACAGTTGTATGAAGAGATTGATACATATTTGGTTTAGGCATAGCTATATAGTCTTTAAATCTTTTTGGCATTGGTCTATATTTTGAGTGAATTAATCCAAGTGCTAAATAGCATTCTTGTTTCGTATGAACAAGAATTCTCATAGCAAGTAAATCATATATTTCTCCAAACTTTTTTCCTTTATCTAATTTATTGTAAATACTATAAATACTTTTGCTACGTCCTTTCATTTCAAAAGTAATATTATGTTCAGTAAGGAGATCTTTCACCTCTTCCATCATCTGATGAACAGTCCAGTCTCGCTCTAGTTTTGTCTTATTTAGTCTTTCTGCAATATCATAAAAAACTTCTGGTTTTAAATAACGAAGCGCTAAATCTTCTAATTCACTTTTAACTTTATGAATTCCTAAATGATGGGCAATAGGAGCTAAAATTTCTAGAGATTCATTAGCTTTTTTTACTCTTTTTTCTTCTGGTAAAGCCCAAAGAGTTCTCATATTATGTAGCCTATCAGCAAGTTTAATAATGATTACACGGACATCTTCGCTCATTCCTACAATGATTTTTTTATAATATTCAATTAAGTATTCATTTTCTGTTGAAAAGTGTAATTTAGATAGTTTGGTTACTCCTTCTACTAATTTTGTAACCTCACTGCCTACAATACTCTCCATTTCTTCATTTGTACAATCACAATCTTCTAATACATCATGTAAAAGTCCAGCTTGAATTGTTGTACTATCTGCATATACTGTTGTTAAAATTTTTGCTACATTGAGTGGATGAATAATATAAGGTTCCCCGCTTTTTCGGTATTGACCATCATGTTTGGTAAAGGCCAGTTGATAGGCTTTTTCGATATTTTTTATCTCTTGTTCACTTGTAATATATGTTTTTACTTGTTCTATCACTTCATCAAAGGTTATTTTATCTTTAGAATGTGACATAAATTCACCCCTTTTATCTTGCTAACAATTAACTCCCTTAATCATTTTTTCTTCTAGATCATCTTTATATACTTTTTTTATTTTTTTCTTTTTTCCGATATTCTTTTTTTCTACTAATAAGAAAATGGTTGTTGCAATAAATATTGATGAATATGTACCACTTATTAACCCAATTAACATGGCAATATTAAATTCTAATATTTCTCTGCTTCCTAAGAAAATTAAAGTAAGAACAGGAATAATTGTAGTAAGAGAAGTCCAAATTGTTCTTGTAAAGGTTTCCCTAATACTTTGATTAGTAACTTCCTCTAATTTTTCCTTTGTTAATTTTTTATCATTAATTTTATCTAAATTTTCTCTAATTCTATCAAAGCAAACTATTGTATCGTTAATAGAATAACCAATAATTGCTAGTACTGCTGCAATAAACATAGTAGATACTTCTAATCTAGTGATCGCAAAAATAGCAAAGATCATTCCAATATCGTGTATTAAGGCAATAACACTAGCTAGACCATAACTAAATTTGAATCTAAGAGAAATATAAATAATAATCCCTAATATAGCTACTATAACAGATAGAATGGCATTATTAATTAACTGTTCTTTCACTACATTACTTACAACACCAATATCTACTTTAGCAGTGTATTTATCTGTAAAGTGATTTTTTACTTTTTTTACTTGATTGGCATTTAAAACATTGCTAATCATGATATCAATATTTTCTTGATTAATTGTAATCTCTGTTTCCTTTAGTTTTAACTCTTTCATGTCTTCTTTAATTTGTTTTTTTGTTATTTTTTGTTTTGTTACTAGACTAATATCACTTCCTGCTTTAAAATCAACTCCCAGATTAAAGCCTCCTTGACTGATTAAGAAGATTCCTCCTCCTAGCAATATTATGCAGGAGATAATAACGAAAATTTTAGTTGGTTTTAAAAAGTTTGTATTTCTAAAGGGAATAACCTTAGGTTTTTCCTCTTTTTTAATATCTGGTATTTCTGTTTCTTTAACGTGAATAAATAAATTTGTTTTATTACTGAAATAACCTGTATTGATCAATACTTTTAAAAGTGATCTTGTTATGATAATCATGGTTATAATGGTTACAAATATTGTGATCATTAACATTGTTGCGAAACCTTTAACACTAGATTCTCCAAAAATAAACATAATTACTGCAACTAATAGTGTTGTTACATTACTATCAAAGATAGAAGAAAAACTTTCTTTTGAACCTATTTTAAAAGCCATTTCTAAGCTTCTTCCTTTATACAATTCTTCTTTAATACGAGAATAAGTAATGACATTAGCATCTACTGCCATTCCAATCCCCAATACTAAGGCTGCAATTCCTGGTAATGTTAGTACGCCCCCTATTAGCCAAAAAATGAAAAAGACTAATAGTGTGTACATAATCATACTAATTGATGAAACGATTCCTGCAAAATGGTAAATTAAAACTAAAATAATCACTATGCAAATTACACCAATTATACCTGCTATTAATGTTTTTTGTAGAGTTTCATCTCCAAAACTAGCCCCTACTGTTTTACTAGATATTTCTGTAAGTTTTGAAGGAAGACTTCCTGAATTAATTAAATCTACTAAATTATTGACTTCTTCTGTTGTAAAATTTCCTTGGATGATTACATCACTAGCAAATCCTTGTGATACTGTTGCGGCACTTAAACAATTCGATCCACTTGTTCCACATGAATTTTTTTCTGTTGCGAAATGGTTAGTATTCGGATCATAATCAAGCCATATGACAATCATATTTTCTTTATAATCTTTTACTCTGTTGGTAACAGCATAAAATTTATCTTTATCTTTGACACTTAACAAAACAGCTGGATTACCTGATGCATCTTCTGTTACTTTTGCCTTTCCACTTGCTAAAACATCACTGGTCATTAAGAGTTTGTCTTCTGTATCTCTAAAGGATAAAGTCGCAACTGTGGCTAACTGCCTACGTGCATCATCTTCATTTTTAACTCCTGCAAGTTTTACTCTGATTTTATTGTTGCCCTCAATAATAATTTCTGGCTCACTAACTCCTAAACTATCAATTCTTTTGCTCAATGTTTTATAAGTACTGTTCATCTTTTCATCTGTCATTTTAGATCCATCAATAGATTTCACCTCATATAAAACTTCAAATCCTCCTTGTAAATCAAGTCCAAAATTTAAACTTTTAAATAATGGTGGAAAACAAAAACACATTGTAACTGTTAGTATTACTAAAACTATACTAGTTATTATTACTTTCCTTTTTCCTTGGATAGCTTTTTTTTCTTTTTTCTCTTTCATCAATTTTCACCTCTTTTATTAAACTAAAAACATTATATCTAAAAATAAGTAAAAAGTAAAAAGATTTAGATAAAAAAAGAAAAAAGTAACAAACTATTTGTTTATTACAGTCCAAGAAAGTGAAGAAAATCTGTAGTTGTAATTTTGCTAAAGAAAATCAGAGCAAAGGATATAGTCAAAAATGGTCCAAATGGAATCATATGTTCTTTATTGGTAAATAAGATTACAATCGCAACAGGCAGGGCAATTAAACTTCCTAAAAAAATCGTTAGTACTCCTAACATTGGTTCTAAGACTAATCCAAAAACAAATAAAATTTTAACATCTCCTCCACCTAAACTTTCTTTCTTAAATATTTTTTCTCCAAGCCACATGATAAAATACATTAAAGAAAAAAGGAAAAGTCCTGTTGTAATATGAGTACAAGTCTCATTAAAACCTACTTTAAAAAACTGAATAAAAGTAAAATAGAAAATAAAAAATATCACTACTTCATCGGGAATAATATAATAAGTTAAATCTGTTACTAAAATAATCACTAAAAGAGAGACTACTCCTAAAGCTAACAACAAGTCATAACTAAGTCCAAAACTATAGTAACTAACAGAAAATAAAAGCCCTGTTATTAGTTCTAATAGTGGTAATATTGTTGGGATTTTTTCTTTACAATACCTGCATCTTCCTAAATGCAATAAATAGGATAATATTGGAATCATATCATAAAAATGCAAGGTTTTATTACAATTATTACAATGTGAGTGGCTAGTAGTGAAATTTTCTTTTTTTGGAAGTCGCTCTCCAAGTACCCCAAAGAAGGAACCTAGAGTACTTCCTAAAATAAAAAAGAAAATGATATACAAAGTATCCATAAAATTTCTCCTTTATCCTACTATCCCTGAATTTGACTATATATACCAAACATTGGTGTAATAATAGAAATTAAGATTACTCCAACGATAGATGCTACTAATAAAATCATTGCTGGTTCTACTAAACTTTTTAATTGATCAACCATTGCTTTATGTAGTTGTTGATAATGTTGGGAAACTTTTTCCATCATTAAACCGAGTTGTCCTGTATTTTCTCCTGTTACTAACATATGATAGGCAACTGTTGGAAATGCCCAAACTCCCTTAAAAGAGTTGGAGATATTTTCCCCCTTAGCTAAGTTAGACATAGTCTTTGCAATGATTTCCTTATAAATTTCATTGTTTGTTATTTTTGATAAAATCTCCATACTATCTGTAATAAATACACCGTGATTAATTAATGAAGAAAAAGTTTTGGTAAAATTATATACTTCATTATAAATAATAATCTTGCCGAAAGCTGGTATTTTCATTAATATTATCTGTATTGTTCTTCTAAACCCAATAATGTATTTATAACATAAATAAAAAATCATAATCAGGATCAAAAGCCCCAATAATAAAACTATATAGTTATTTTGCATAAAATTAGAAGCGGCAATAACTGCAAGTGTTATTCCAGGAAGGGTTGCTCCATTTGACTCATATAAAACAATAAATTGTGGAACAAGTTCAACTAGCATAAAGATTAATACTGCAATCGCTAATATTAGAACGATTACAGGATAAGTCATTGCACTTTGCATTGCTTTTCTAGTTTGAATAATGTCTTCATAATAATCTGCCATATCATCTAAGATTGTAGGAAGATCCCCTGTCATTTCCGCAGATTTGATCATATTAATTAAGAGTTTAGGAAAGGCGGTTCCTTGTTTTTCCATTGCGGTACTTAAATTATATCCTTTTAATAAATCATATACTAACTTTCCATAGGCATTTTTACTAGCTGGACTTTTTGCTTGCTTTGCTAAAATTGTTACCCCTTCAACTAAAGGAATTCCTGCCTTTAAATAGGTTGATAATTGAGTTAAATCAAAGGCAAGATCTGCTACTTTTACCTTTTTATTCAATACTATTTCTATATCATAACTTTTTCGGGGTTCAACTTTAATATTTGTATATCCCTGTACTTTTAAAAAATGAATACAATCTTCTTTACTTTCTGCATTAAAAAATCCTGATGTTTTTTTGCCATTTTCCATTACTGCACGGTATTTAAAAGGAAATAGTGCTAATGCATCTTTAGTATTTGTCTCTTCTCTAGAAATTCCATTTAGATTATCATTTGCTGTTTGATTTATATTTATTTCTTTATTTTCTTCTTTCTTTTTAAAAAGTTTACTAAATAGTCCTTCCTTTTTTACTTTTGCATATTTTTTAACAATATTAGTCAGTCTTCGGGAAAGATTGTGATTTATCTCACCGATTTCAATTTCACTAATGATTTCAGGAGGAATAACGTTTCCAAGTTTTTTCATAGCATTTGCTAGTGAATCACCTTTATATAAGAAATACGATAATCTAAAGTAAATATTTTTATTGGAACTTTTGCATTCTTTTCCTATTCTCATTATGCTTTGAAGAATATCTGTTCCATAACGAATATAATTGGCTAAATTTCCAAATTCTACTCCTATACTATTTAGATCTAACTTTTTATTTAGATTGGGCATTGCTTCTCCTTGTTTTAAGGGAACAACATTGATGTTTTTAAAGCCTAACATATCTAAAAATAGTTTACATTCGTCTAAACTTTCAGCAAGGAAAAAATCATTTACTTGCTTATTCTTTTCATTAAGAGCACTATATTTAAATATATACAAAACATTGGATTGATTATTCATATATACACTCCCAATCTATTCTATATAAATTATAGCAAATTATTATTTATTTTTAAAGATAAACTTTTATGAAATTTGTCATATACTAAAATAAAGAGGTGAATTTATGTATAATAACCCTTTTATGTATGGTCAATATATGTCTAATGTCGCAAGACCAGCTATTTCTCGTGGTCTCTTAGGTGGACTTAGAGGTATAAATTGGGGAGGTATTCTTTCTAATACTCAAAAAACTTTAGGTGTGATTAATCAAACTATTCCTATTGTATATCAAATTAAACCAATTATTAATAATGCTAAAACAATGTTTAAAATTGCTAATACATTAAAAGATGATCAACCAACAACAAAAAGTAATGTGGTTACTACTACTCCAGAACAATCTACAAGCCAAAATAGTATAGTAGAAGATAGTGAAAAACCTATATTTTTTATTTAGAGGGAATGAATTAGCCTTATTTCTTGAAAATAAAGAAATGAGGTTTTTGTGTGGATAAATTTACAATATAGAAAAAAGATGTCATCTAAGCATCTTGTTTATTGTATTGTTCTATAAATTTTTGACGATATTCTAAAATATTGTTATTTTTAATTGATTCCCTTAACTCTTCTGTAAGTTTAATTAAAAAACGAATATTATGGATGGAAAGAAGTGTACCTCCTAGCATTTCTTCTGTAGTAATTAGATGTCTTATATAACTTTTGGTATAATTCCTACATGTATAACAATCGCATTCTAAGTCTACTGGGGTAAGGTCTTTGATAAATTTAGCATTATGAAGGTTAATTTTCCCTCTTCTAGTAAAGGCTTGACCATGTCTTGCAATACGTGTTGGTAAAACGCAATCAAAAATATCTACTCCTCTTATTACTCCTTCTATAATATCTAATGGATCTCCTACTCCCATTAAATATCTTATTTTATCTTTTGGTAAATATGGAATGGAATAGTCAATCGCTTTATACATGTCTTCTTTGGATTCGCCATCATTGGCTACTCCCCCTATACTATAGCCATCAAAGTCCATCTTTACTGTTTCAATAGCTGAATACTTTCTTAAATCCTTATAAGGTCCTCCTTGGACAATCCCAAATAAAGATTGATTTGGATTTTTGTGAACTTGTTTTCCTCTTCTAGCCCATCGTAGTGTTCTTTCTATGCTATTTTTTAGGTATTCATGAGTAGCACTTGCTGGTGGGCATTCATCAAAACTCATGGCAATATCACTATCTAGTTTATTTTGAATTTCAATTGATTTTTCTGGAGTTAGAAGAAGTTTTTGTCCATCAATGTGACTCTTAAATTGAACTCCTTCTTCTGTAATATCCTTTTTTTTATTTTTAGCAAGGGAAAAAACTTGAAAACCTCCACTGTCTGTTAAAATTGGCCCATCATAATTCATGAACCTATGAAGCCCTCCTGCATGATCAATAATGTTTTCTCCTGGCCTAAGCCATAAATGATATGTATTAGCAAGACAAATTCCAGCCTTTGTTTCTTTTACTTGTTCTGGCGTTAATCCTTTTACAGTTGCTCTTGTTCCAACAGGCATAAACATTGGTGTTTCATAAGTACCATAGTTTGTTTCAATTATCCCATAACGTGCATTAGTCTTTTCCTCTTGATGTAATAAACTATATTTAACTTTCATTTTCACCCTTCTTTTTTATGGCGATTTTTTCCTTTTCTTTTAGGGAATTAACACTCATTATAATTCCCTTTATTTCTTGACTAGTGTTGTCTAAATAACTAAATTTTTCTCCTGCTTTTTTTCCAAAAATAGCTTGTCCAATGTTACTTTTGGTTGTAATATAATTGCTATATGACTCTTGTCCTACCTTTTCTTCAATTAAAATAATTTCTAAATAGTTGTCATCTTGAAAGTCTGTGTTATCTCCATAATCTATAAACATTTCTATATGAGAACCAATGTCAATTTTTTCTGTTGGAAAATAATCAACTATCTCAGACCTTTCTAAAATATTCTCTATTTCTCTTTTTCTTGTTTCAAATGTAACAATTTGTTTTTTTAGTTCTAAAAGAGTCCCATCGTGACTTCCAAATAATGAAGAGTGGGAATCCATATTTTTAATTGAATTTTTTATATCTTGTATTTCTTTAGTTAACTGATCTTTTTCTAATTCTAGTAAATTTATTTGTTCTTTAATTAATTTCATATAATCCTCCGTTTTATATATTATATCGTTATATCAATTTTGGCTTTTATTTTAATTTTTTTCTAATGAATAAACATTGCATCGCCAAAAGAAAAGAAGCGATATTTTTCTTTAATAGCTATTTTATAAGCACTCATTACGTTTTCTTTTTTTGCTAAAGCAGATACTAACATGAATAACGTTGATTTTGGTAGATGAAAATTAGTAATTAAGGCATCTACTCCTCTAAATTGATATCCTGGATAAATAAAAATATTAGTGAAACCGCTTTCTTCTTTAAATATTCCTTTATTTTTATTGGTTATAGTTTCTAATACTCTAGTTGAGGTTGTCCCTACACTAATAATTCTTCCTCCTTGTTTTTTTGTTTCATTCAGTATTTTAGCTACTTCTTTGGTCATAATATAATATTCACTATGCATTTTATGATCTTCAATTTTCTCAACATTAACGGGTCTAAATGTTCCTAATCCAACATGAAGTGTTACATAACAAATTTTAATTTTCTTTTCGCTAATTTTTTCTAATAATTCTTTTGTAAAATGAAGACCTGCTGTTGGTGCTGCTGCACTTCCAGGTTCCTTGGCATAAACTGTTTGATATCTTGAATCATCTTTTAATTTTTCATGAATATATGGAGGAAGTGGCATTGTTCCTAGTTCTTCTAATAACTCATAAAATATTCCTTCATATATTAGTTCGAAATGACGGATACCATTATCAAATTCTTTGATGCATTTTGCTACTAATCTTCCATCTCCAAAGTTAACGATTGTTCCTATTTTCACTCTTCTAGCTGGCTTAACCAAACACTCCCAAAGATTTTTTTCGATATTTTTTAATAGTAAAATTTCTATAATTGCTTTTGTTTCCTTTTTTTCGCCAATTAATCTAGCAGGCAATACTTTTGTATCATTTAGGACTAAGGTGTCTCCTGGTCTTAAATAATCTATAATATTATAGAATTTTCTATGAGCTATTTCCCCTGTTGTTTTATCTAGAACGAGAAGTCTTGAAGAAGATCTTTCTTTTAAAGGGGTTTGAGCAATTAAATCTTCTGGTAAATCGTAATCGAATTCTTCTACTTTCATAAAATATTTATTTCCTTCCTATTGTTTTTCATTTTTACATCTCCTCAAATACACTTTTTTGATAATTAATTTGTAATACTTCATAAGCTTTAGGGGTCGCTACCCGCCCTCTTGATGTCCTTTTTAATAAACCATTTTGCATTAAATATGGTTCATAAACATCTTCTATTGTTGTTACCTCTTCGCCGATTGCTGATGCAATGGCTTCAATTCCTACTGGACCCCCATTAAATTTATTAATAATAGCGAGTAGTAGTTCATGATCTGTTCCATCTAATCCATATTGGTCTACTTTTAGCCTTTTTAATGCTTTATCACAAATTTCTTTATCTATTTCTATTTTATTATCAACAATAGCAAAGTCCCTAACTCTTTTAAATAAGCGATTAGCAATTCTTGGTGTTCCCCTACTACGGCTTGCTAAATCCTCAGCCGCCTCATTACTGATACCTGTTTCTAATACTCTAGCTGTTCTTTTTATAATCAAAGATAATTCCTCTTTTGTGTAATATTGCATTTTACAGGTTATTCCAAATCGATCTCGTAGTGGTGCTGTTAAATCTCCTGCTCTTGTAGTTGCTCCAACTAAGGTAAAGGGAGGAAGGTCTATCTTGATACTTCTTGTATTTGTCTCTGCTCCTATTATAATATCTAACGTAAAATCTTCCATTGCTGGATACAATATTTCTTCAATAAAGCGAGGCATTCTATGAATCTCGTCTATAAATAAAACATCGCCTGGTTCAAGGGAGGATAAAATTGCTGCTAAGTCTCCACTTTTTTCAATACTAGGACCACTTGCCGTTTTAATATTACTTCCCAACTCATTGGCAATAATACTAGCAAGGGTTGTTTTTCCTAATCCTGGAGGACCATATAGAAGTACATGATCTAAGACTTCATCTCTTTTTTTAGCTGATTCTATAAAAACTTTAATATTTTCTTTTACATCTTCTTGGCCAATATATTCATCTATTCTTTCTGGTCTTATGGAAGTATCTAATTTTAAGTCTCCTTCTATTTCTTCTTTATTTAGAATATCTTCATTTTCCATCAATCCATCCTCCTACTTTAAGAGTAATTTTAAAGCTTCTTTTACTTGTTCTTCTATTACTAATTCTGTTGGTATTTTAGGAATCACACTAATTACTTCTTTTTCTTTATATCCAAGTCCTAATAATACATCGCGCAATTCAACAGTACTAGTTGTTTCTTCGATGTTTGAATCTGTTGAAATATTTCCCAATTTTCCTTTTAAATCTAATATGATTTGTTTAGCAAGTTTATCTCCAATCTTAGGGAATTTCTTTAAATAAAGGATATTTTCTCTATTAATGGCATCAATAATTCCAGGTATGGATCCTGTTGCTAGAATAGGAAGTGCCATTTTTGGTCCTAATCCTTTTACATTTATTAATTTCAAAAAAAGTTCTCTTTCTTCTTCTTTTTTGAAACCGAATAAGCTTAATTCATCTTCCTTTACCATTTGATATAAATACACCTTATAAATCTCATTTTCATTAAAAGCATAAGGATTAGCTGTATAAATCAAGTAACCAATTTCATTATTTTCTAGAACAATACTATTACTTTTAATTTCTGTTATGGTTCCTTTTATATATCCATACATTTACATCACTCTCTTCTTTTTTTATTATAGTAGAAAAAGAGCTTTAAAGCAAGCTCTTTACAAACGTTTGTTTCTAATCTTCTTTTAAATTGCAGTATACATCTTGAACATCGTCTAATTCTTCTAATTGAGTAATCAAATTATGAATTTTTTCTATTTGTTCAGGATCTGTTATTTCCACTGTATTATTTGGAATAAAGGTAACTTCACTAGTTAAGAATTCTTGTACTCCTATTTCTTCTAAAGCTTTTTTTACTTTTATAAAATTTTCGGCAAGAGTGATAATTTCATATGCATCATCCATTACAATAAAATCTAGTGCTCCATTATCAAGTGCAGTCATCATCATTTCTTCTTCATCATAGTCACTTGGAATATCAATTATTCCACGGCGTTCAAACAAATAACTAACACTACCACTTGTTCCTAGATTTCCACCTCTTTTAGTAAAACTACTTCTAACTTCGCTTGCTGTTCTATTTTTGTTATCTGTTAAGCAATCTACCATAATCGCAACACCACTTGGCCCATATCCTTCATAACGAATAGCATCATAATTTTCACTTTCTGCTCCGCCCTTTGCCTTTTGAATTGCTTTTTCGATATTATCTTTAGGCATATTGGCTCCTCTTGCCTTTTCAATAACCATTCTTAAGGATGCATTGCTATCAGGATCTGGACTACCACTTTTAGCTGCTACATAAATTTCTTTAGCTAGTTTTTGGAATACTTTACCACGTGCTGCATCTAATTCTCCTTTTTTACGATGAATTGTTGCCCATTTAGAATGTCCACTCATAACTTTCCCTCCCTTTCATATTTCTTATCATAGCACAAATTTCAGTGTTTTTCTAGTTATATTCTTTTCTTTATGTTATGATTAATTTAGGTGAATATTAATGATTTTAAAAATAGATAAGAAAAGGATATCAATCGATTTATTAAATAGTTTTTCGGAAAAGATAAAAAGTTTTCGTTTTAGATTAGAACCTATTGAAAATGGAATTTGTTTTTATAAGAAAAGAATTATTAATACCTATCTTTTTTGTCAAAAAGTAGATGTTATTTTTACTGATAAAAATAATAAAATATTAAAAATTTCTAAAAATACTCCTAGTGAAAAGTTTCTTTTTGGAAAAAAGGGTACTTTTTATATTTATCTGTTGAAGCCTCATACGACTGAGAATCTTGAAATCGGAGAAATTTTAAAAATATCCTATACAAAGGAGGAAAAAGAATTACTTAAAAATCAATAAAATAGTATTTAAAAAGGAATAAATAATCAATTTATTCCTTATTGTCTATAATCAAAGTAAAAGTCTAATATACGAACCTGATCGCCCTCTTTTGCTCCCATTTTTTCTAATTTATCATCTATACCCATTTTAGTTAACTTACGAGCAAATCTTTTTGCTCCTTCTTCACTTGAAAATTTAGTCATTTTAAATAATTTTTCTATTTTTTCTCCCCGAATTACAAATACCCCATCTTCAAAAGTAATTGTATAAGGTTCTTCTTTCTTAAACTTATAAAGAACATGACTTTCTATTTCATCTTCTGAGAACAATTCTTCTTCAGGCATCTCTTTTAATATTTCTGCTAAATAATCAATAACATCTTGTAAGCCCTTATTACTAGCAGCACTTATTGGAAATATCTTTATATCTTCTACTTTTTTTCTGAACTTTTCTAATTTTTTTTCGGCATCTTCTATATCCATTTTATTGGCAATTATAATCATTGGTTTTTTCATTAGTTTAGGATTGAAGCTTTCTAGTTCTTTATTAATTAAAATGAAATCTTCATAAGGATCTCTTCCTTCAACTGCTGCCATATCTACGACATGTGCAATCACTTTTGTTCTTTCTATATGTCTTAAAAATTTATCTCCTAAACCTTCTCCCATTGATGCATTTTCAATTAATCCAGGTAAATCAGCAAGAACAAAACTATAGTTATTTCTACTTTTGGTAACACCTAAATTGGGTACTAGTGTTGTAAAATGATATGCTGCAATTTTGGGTTTAGCACGACTAACTGCTGAAATAAAGGTACTTTTGCCAACACTTGGTAGGCCAACTAGTCCAACATCAGCAATCATCTTCACTTCTACTTTTAACACTTTTTCTTCTCCTGGTTCTCCATTTTCACAAAAGTCAGGTGCAGTATTTCTTTGGGTTTTAAAAGCGGTATTGCCTCGTCCTCCTCGCCCTCCTTTACATACTATAAAGCGATCATTTTGTTGTTTTAAGTCACAGATAATTAATCCAGTATCTAAATCTGTTACAACTGTACCTTGAGGTACTTTAATTACAATATCATCAGCACTTTTTCCATGTTGGTTTTTTCCTTTACCATTTTCGCCTTTTTTTCCCTTGATCATTTTTTGATATCTTAAATCAAGTAATGTATGCAAACCTTCATCAACTTGGAAAACAATATCTGATCCATGACCTCCATTTCCACCAAAAGGTCCTCCCATTTCAACATATTTTTCACGACGAAATGCACAACATCCATCCCCACCATTTCCCGCTATTACTTTAATCTTAACCTCATCTATAAACATTGTATTCACTCCTTTCTATTACGTTTATTTATGTAATATTTCTATTTGATTTACTATATACTTTGAACCCACTATTTTGAGCGTTTTCTTTTAATTTTTCAAGCATTTTAAAATAAGGTGTACCTCTAATCATAAGTTTCTCTGCTCCTATTCTTATTTTTCTTTGAATTGAGTCATATGCCTCTAAAAGCATTTTATCATATGTAGTTAATTCAACTATATTAAAAACTTGAGCAAGATTAGTAATATCATTTTCAATAGCACATTGATCAAATAAATATTCGTAGTCTTCGAATAAATTCTCACAAAGTTTGAAAAGAAACTCATAATCTACTATATTAGGATTAGTAACTTTTTTCGAAAATATTGTAGGAAAGTTTTGGTTATCTTCTATTGCATGTTTCTCTGTTCTAATTTCGTTAATCATCATTAATCTTTTTGCTTTATCCATCAATCCTATCTTACAATTTTGACCTGATTCAATTGCATGTCTATTTTCATGTAAGAATATTCTATCTAAAGATCCAAATTGTTGATATCTTTCTATTAAAGGAATAAATACAAAAGTATAGTTAGATATGGTATAGCAATATTCTGTTGAGTTCATATTTAAAATTTTTACAAGTAATCTATTATCTATTTTTAGACCATTTTTCAGGAATGCTTGATTTAAGTTTTGTCCCCATAAACTATCTGTTATTAATTTCAACTATTTCAGCTGGGCAAGTTCTCTTTTTTCTTCTAGTGCCTGTGTTGGATTAATTATTCTTTCAAATTCATTCATATCAAATCCCCCCTCTTTTTGCAAAAAGCATCGTTAATAGTTTTTGATTTCGCTTTTTGCTATTTTATTTTTCCATATTTTTTTTCAAAATATTTTACTACTGGCTCTACTGAAATTTCTTTTTTATACATTTTTTTTATGATTTCTTCTGATCGATATGCCCCACCATTTTGATAAATTGTATCACATAAATAATCTGTTATCTTTCTTATTTGTGCGTTTTTTAATAATTCATCTATGTTTCCTAAATTTTCTTCTACTAATTCTATAAATATCCCATCATATATTGTTCCTAATAGATACGATGGAAAGTATCCGAAGGACCCTTGCGACCAATGAACATCTTGTAAAACTCCATCCGAATCCTTTTCAACATCAATATCTAGGTATTCTTTCATTTTCTGATTCCAAATTTGTGGTATATGGTCAACAGTTATTTGATCATTAAATATATCTCTTTCTATTTCATATCTTAAAATAATATGCATACAGTAGGTCAATTCATCTGATTCTGTTCTAATTAAATTTGGAGTAACTGTATTAAGAGTTTCTATAAATTCTTGTAAGGACATTTCTAAATGTAGTTTTTTACTAATTTTATCATAAATTGGTATCCAAAAATTTATATTTCTACCTAAGATATTTTCATAAAATCTTGATTGGCTTTCATGAAGGGCGTATAAATTATCAATTGTTACATTTTCATATCTAGATAAGTTGTCTTTAATGCCTTGTTCAAAGATCCCATGTCCACCTTCATGAATAATTGTTGTTATGAAATCTAAAGGATCGTCTGTATGTTTAAAGGCAATTCTAATGTCATTTTGACTTATTTTTTCTGTAAACCCATGTGGATAAATCCCTAGTTTTCCTTTTTCTAAATCAAAACCAATGTATTCTAGTAAATATTTTGCGCATTCTATTAATTCTGTTTCTGTATATTTTATTTTAGGTGAATAAACTCTTTTCTTTCTATTTTTACGAATTAGTGGTAGAATTCTTTCTTTTAATTCAGTAAACCATTGGTCGATTAAATCACTAGTAACTCCTGTTTCATATTGATTTAGCATAACATCATATAGATTTGGTGTTTCATTATCAATATATCTATAGTACTCTTTTGTCATTTGAATCATTTTATTTAGATAGGGTTTAAATAAGGCATAATCATTCTTTTCTTTTGCCTCTTTCCATATAATATTAGTTCTATTCTGTAATGTTATATATTCAGTGTAAAAATCTGCAGGTACTTTTTTATTTTCATTATAACGTTTTAATAAATTTAAAATATATCTTTGTTCCTGTTCCTCTAATTCTATGAATGATTGATCTCTTATGGTATTTTGTAGTATGGTACCATATTCTTCTTTTGTTTGAAGTATAAATAATTTATTTTCATAATTAGCAACCAAGTTTATCATTTCTTCTTCCGCTTTTTTTGGCGCTGAAACTTTTAATTCCCAATTTAAAATATTAATTGTATGTTGAATATCAGATATTTCTTTTTGGTATTTTAATAATGCTTGTAGTCCTTCCACTGTATTTCCTCCTAGGTCTTATTCTATATTAAAAGAAAAGGGAAATATAACCATTTCCCTTTATTCGTTAACTTCATAAACAGAAGCTTGTTTTTTATCTCTTCCTAAGCGTTCAAATTTTACAATACCATCTATTGTTGCATATAACGTATCATCATTTCCACGTCTTACATTAATGCCTGGATATATTTTGGTTCCTCTTTGACGATAGATAATAGAACCTGCACTAATAAATTGTCCATCTCCAACTTTTGCTCCTAATCTACGTCCTGCTGAATCACGTCCATTTGATGTAGATCCTTGTCCTTTATGGTGAGCGAATAATTGAATATCTAACAACATCAATTTCATGTTTCATCCTCCTTACTTTACTTGTATATTATTTGGATAGCTTTTTTCTAATTCTTTTAAAAGATTAAGCATATTTTGAAGTAATACACGAGTGGTATGATCTTCATTTATTACATTGATTTCTACATTACCCTCTACTTCTTTATGGCTTATGCTATCAATATTTAGTGCTAAAATGCCATTTACAGTAGTAATTACTATACTACTTACTGCACTACAGACAATATCTTTACCATAATCATCATACATAGCATGACCATCTATAGTGATTTTTTTATATTTAGCACTATCTTTTTCTACACTTACACAAATCATAATTAAGCACTAATTTTAGTAATTTTAATTTTAGTATATGGTTGTCTGTGTCCTTGTGTTTTACGATTAGATCTTGATTTATTTTTATATTTAAAAACTCTAATCTTTTTTTGCTTTCCATTTTTTATTACTTCGCCAATAACTGTAGCTCCTGTAAGATAAGGACTTCCAACTTTACTATCAATCATTAATACTTGGTTAAACTCTACACTATCTCCTACATTAGCATCTAATTTTTCTACAAAAATTTCGCTACCTTCAGTAACATAGTATTGTTTACCACCAACTTTAATAACAGCGTTCATAACTTACCTCCTTTATAAAATCTTAAGACTCGCTTTTAAGGTACATATCGTTTTTAAACCTTTTCAATGCGGTTTGAAGATGAGGCTTCAAACAACTAGATTCTATCACAAGACTATATATGATGTCAAACATTTTCAATTAACAATAATAATTTTTCATTACTATTTATAGTCCTATAACTATCTTTTGATTTTTTATTAAGAATTGATTTTAGAATTAATTAAAAATCGGTTGGAATTCTTACTTTTTCCATTTTTAATATGATTGTGAATAATGACCGATTTTTCTTGTTTTTTTTTTCTTAAAGTGATATAATATCACTCTGTTAAAGAGAGAGGCATTATGTGTATGTGAATGGAACAACTAGCGACAAGAAAGATCTAAAATCAAGTATGTTATTTAACATTTTTAGAACTTATTTAAGTATAAGAAATTAAAAGAAAGTAGAAAATTTTGGATATTTAATATGTATTCTTGTTTGTTTTCTAAATAATTAGATAACATGGAGGTTGAATAAGTAGATAATTAAATAAGGGGAGAGATAAAAATGCAAGAGATTAATTTTGGAAAAAGAGGAAAAGAGATGGAATTTGAAAGAGCGGTTTCTTTTTCCAAAGACTCAAAGAATATAAAAAGAGCTATTGAATTATTTATAAAGGCTTTAGATGATCCAATCTATAGATCATCATCTGTAGATTACTTAGCATCTTTGTATGTTAAGATGGGAGATTATTTGCATGCAAGAAAAATTTTAACAGAATATAAAGAGGAAACTACCCTGCTTGCTTGGGCAAAGTTGGAAACTATCGAAAATAATTATCAGGAAAGTAAAAAGTATTATCAGATGATTAACGATGATTCAAAACAATGTATAAAACTTAATTTAGCTAGGCTTGAATTTCAATTAGGTAATTATAAACAAGGCAGGAAAATTTTGGATACATTAAAATATGATAAAAAATATATAACACAGGGACTTTTTGAGGAATGTTTTTCATATATGATTGAGCATCATTATGAAAAAGGTTACGAAACTCTTAAGTCAATGAAAACTGGTAGATTTAAACCAGATCAAGCTAAGGATTATGAACAGATGAAACTTTATTTTTCTTATTTTTTAGGAAAAATGGATGAGCAGGAAATTCAAGAAAATTTGAATCGTGGATATTGGATTTTCCGTCTATTATGGGATTCTGATCCAGCGTTATTAAAACACATTTCCCATCATAAAAAAGGTGGTAAAGATGCAAAATTATCTTATTTCATAAATTGCCTTGACTTAAATATTCTATTGGATGAAGTTAGAGAAAAAATTTCGAATTTAAATCCAAATCACCTCAATTTAGTAAATTATTATTCACTTCGAATGGATAAACCCATTGGATATGTAAATGAAAATTTAACAAATGATATTCGTGTAGAAACAATTTTAGGTACAAATAAAATTCTCTCTATGTATCCTGTTTTATTATCAAATGAATTTGATAAAGAAAGAAATAGGACAAGTCAAAAAATAAAAAGAAAAAGGGAGTTATATGAAAAAAATTCAGGGTAAAATTGCTATTAGTTAGACTTAAGAGATAATTTTTTCATCTTAATTATTTAAAAATTAACTTTTAATATAAACTAAATCTTATCAATTTCATTTTTTATTAAAAGGAGTTAACTAAATTTAATGTATTTATACATCTGTAACTAAAATAAATTTTACAAAGATTAAAATAAGAAGCTTGAAGTTTTTTATAGGAGCTAAGCTTTTTCTTTTTTAGAACTAAAATGTTCGATAAAAAATGTTTTTATTTTACTACTATTCAATTTATGTGAAAAGTTTTTTTATTTTCTTTTATTCAATTATTCATTAAATAATAAATAGACTCTAAAGAGCCTAATTAAGATTATAAATCGAGAAGTTTAAATATGCTGCAAATAATAACCATAATAAGTATGGAATATTGATGTAAAAAGCAGTCTTATTTATTTTGTAAAATTGATAAAGCATAATTAATACTAATATGATTAATAATATGATCCAGAGAAAACTAAATAAGAACCATTTAAATCCAAAGAAGAATAAAGTCCATAGTGAATTTACAATTAACTGAATATAATAAATTAGCATTGAGCTGTTTTTTTCTTTATCATTACTAGAACTAATTAAATATAAAGATATCCCCATTAGTAGATATAAAATGCTCCATACTATTGGAAAAATAATTGCAGGAACTTCTAATGGTTTATTTAGGTTTTTATAAAAGTTCATGTTAGTAAATATTGCAAAAAATCCTCCTATTATGAAAGTTATCACAATAGAAAAAATTAATTTTTTCACATTTATTTTCATTTTATCACCACTATTAGTTTATTAGAAAACAAAAAAAATATACTAACCCAATACGAGTGTATCAATTTAGTATAAATTATTTTTTCCATATATCGGTTACTTTATTCCACAGTGTCTTTTTTGTTGGTTTCTTCTTTTGTTTAGGAGTAATTTTTTCCATTTTCTTTTCCCCATCTACTACAAGTATAAATTTGGTACTACCTTCATCACTTTCTTTCTTCATTGTATAGGTAAAATAATTTTCTCCTAGATTAATTAGTTCTTTCATTGTTAACGTTAATTCTTTCATATCTTTATTGATGTAACTTACGATTTTACTAATTCCTTCATTATTATACTTGATTAGTCCATTTGTTAAATTTTTACTTCCTTCAACTATCGTTTCATTAGCGGTCATGAATTGTTCTGTATAGGAACCTATTGTAGATATAGAACTATTTAACATATCGAAACCTTCATGAAATTCCTTACTTCCTGTGCTTAAGGCATTTAATCCATTAATTAATTCTTGAATATTACTTTGATTTGAGGTAATTGCTGATACTCCTGTATAACTTTGATTGATTCCTGTGTGAATACCTGTGATACCATCTTTAATTGTATTTAAGTATGTTGATAGATTACTAATTGCCTGTTTTTGTATATTAAGAGTTTTTAATTGTTCTATAAGATTATTTTTTTCTTCTTCTGTTGTTGCTTGACCTAGAGCTGTTGTAGTTTGATTGATTAAATTTTGTATTTCACTGATTTTTCTTGATATTAATGTTTTTCCTTCATTACTGTCAAGTAAACCTATTACTATGGGGATAATATTTGTTGATAATTGATCTAATTCTGTGGATTTTTGATTTAGAGTATTTAGGCCATTAGATAATTGTTCTAATCCTATTACTAGGTTTTCTATCTTTGTAATATTACTATTTAATATTTGAATACCATCATCTAGCTTTTGATAGCCTACTGTCAAGGTATTTGAACCCTCTAATAAATTTTTCATTCCATTCTGATATTCTTTATATTTTGTGTGATACTCTATTAATCCATTCATTAAATTATTACTTCCCTCAATTAATTGATTGGTTGAAGTTGTTAAAGTATCAATACGACTATATACTGTATCTAGTTTATCAAAAATAATAAGGTCATCCTGATCAATTAGTTTTGGACTGACTACGGAATATAGACTATTTAGGCTAAAATCATCAGTATCATAGGAAATTATAATATCATCCATTCCTTCAAGGTTAGGTGAATTTAGGCTATCGCTTAATCCTGGTGTTGCTAAAGCAACTACTATGTGATTACTACCATTAGATATTACCTTTCCATTATTTACTTTAACATTAGATACCTTTTCTGTTGGAATTATTGTTCCTAATGTAACAACAAATGGTGTATATAGTGTTTTGTTCTTCCCATTTACAGCTACTATTTTACTAGATTCATTCGTATAATGAATCTTAATTTGAACTTTTCCTTTTCTACCTAAAAGCTTTTTTAAAGATATTTCTTTGCCATTAAGACTATATGTGATGTTCATCTTAATTGGTAGTTCTTGATTAGTATCTCCACTATAATATATTTCGTTATTTTCATTATTAAAAGTTAAGTAGTTATCTTTTAATTGATATTTTTCATCACCATTGATATTTAAGATATTTTTAAGATTAGTTACATCTTCTATTGTCTTACTATTTTGTTCTGTACAAGATAAATGTTCATTTACAATAATATTTTTTACTTTACCTGTTGAATCTAGCTTGCCAAATACTGTTTCATCTTTTGTTAATGCATCTACCTTATTGCAAGATAGTGTAATTATTAAGGCAGTAGATATTACTGCTATTTTTTTTCTATTTCTTTTCATCTTTCTTTTTCCTCCTTTTTAAAGCCTCTTGTTGTTTTACAAATTAATGAATCAAAAACAAGTAAGAATGCAGGTACTACAGTAATGACAACAATCATACTGATTATTGCTCCTCTTGATATTAAGGTACATAGTGAGGCAATCATATCTATTTTAGAAACTACTCCTACCCCTATTGTTGCTGCAAAGAAACACATTCCACTAACAAAAATTGAACTAATGGAGTGATCTAAACTACTACGAGTAGCTTCAAATTTGTTTTTTCCATTTTTTCGTTCTTCTAAATATTTTGTGGTCATTAAAATGGCATAATCAATCGTTGCTCCTAGTTGAATTGTCCCAATTACGACGGAAGCAATAAATGGTAGAGTTGTATCGGTAAAATAGGGAATTCCCATATTAACGAAAATTGCAAACTCAATAATGGTAACTAGGATAATTGGAAGTGAAATAGACTTTAAAACCATAATCATCAAAATAAAGATAATAATAATTGAAGTATAATTGACATTATGAAAGTCTTCATCTGTTATTGCCACTAAGTCGTTCATTAGCGGTCCTTCTCCAGCAATGATGGCCTTTTTATCATATTTATCTACTATCTTTTGAATCTCTTTAATTTGTTTATTTAACTTACTAGTTGCAATTTCATATTTAGAGCTGATTAAAACCATTTTGTACTTATCTGTTTCATAAATCTTTTTGATCTCATCATTTAACAAATTATCGTTTATGCCATATTTTGTAAGAATAGAGGGACTAATAACAGCATCTACTCCTTCTACTTTTTTTATTTCTGAAACCATTTGATTCATAGTGGAATTTTTCATTTTCTGATTGACCAATATAATTTCTTGAGATACGATCCCATAATCTTTTTTTAGTGCTTTTGTTGCCTTAGTATATTGATAATTATCTGGAATGGATTGATCTAAATTATAATAAACCTTTGTTTTACCTTGACTAAGATAGGCTGGAATTAATAAAATGAAAAACAAGACAAATATTACTTTATAGTGTTTTATGACAAATTCTTTTGCCTTAGTAAAATTGGGTAACCATTCTTTATGAGTCGTTTTTTCGATTTGTTTATCAAAGATTAATAGTAAGGCCGGAAACAGTGTAACAACACAAATAAGTCCAAATAAAACTCCTTTTGCCATAACAATACCGATATCTTTTCCTAGGGTTAAATTCATCGTACATAGCGCAAGAAAACCAGCTATTGTTGTTAAAGAACTTCCAAAGACACTCACTAAAGTATCATAAATTGCCTTACTCATGGCTTTATTCTTATCTTTACTTTTCTTTTTTGCCTGTTTATATTTATGATATAGAAATATGGAAAAGTCTGTTGTTACTCCTAATTGCAATACCGAACTAATTGCTTTTGTAATATAGCATATTTCTTTAAAAAAGATATTTGTTCCCATATTTAATAAAATTGCAATACCAATATTTAAAATGAGTAAAAATGGTACTAAATAAGAGTCTAGAGAAAATAATAATACAAAAATGCATAATACTACTGCTATTGCAATATAGAGAGTCATTTCACTGTTAAATAGTTCTTTTGTATCTAGAACCATAGAACTCATTCCTCCTATTTTACAAGTATCTTCTGTTAAAGAGCGTATTTCTTCAACTGAAGATAAAGTAATCTCATCACTAGTTGATTGATTAAATGTAATTAACATTAATTCAGAATCTTTTTTGACTACTTTTTCTCGAATATTTTTAGGTAATAATTCTATTGGAATAGTCGTTCCTGTTATATCATGAATACTTACGACCTTATCTACTCCTTTTATTTCTTTTATTTTCTCCTCTAAAGACAAGAGGTCTTTACTAGCCATATTTTCAACTATAGTAATAGAGAAAGCTCCCATATTAAAATCTTCTGTTAAAATTTTCTCTCCTTTTAAGGTTTCGATATCTTCTGGTAAATAAACTAGAATATCATAATTAATCTTTGTTTTTTCCATTCCTATTAGAGAGGGAATAATTAAAAGTAAAGTAGCCATTATGATCATCCATTTATGTTTACACACGAGATTTCCAAGTTTTTTCATTGTATCTTCCTTTCTGACTAATAGTCAGTATGTACTATAACACAAAAATGACTAACAGTCAATATGGGATTAAAAAATTGACTAACCGTTTTTTCTGTTCTATAATTTATATAAGAAAAGGAAGAATTTTATGAATGTTTTTAATGGAAAAAATGAAAAAAGAGAAAAAATTTTAAAAGAAGGATTTTTTTTATTTCAACAGAAAGGAACAGAAAATACTTCTATTCAGGAAATTGTTGATCGTGCTGGTGTTGCTAAAGGGACTTTTTATTTATATTTTAAGGATAAGTATGACCTTCAAGAACAGTTAATTATTAAACAATCTTATGAATTGTTTCATCATGCCCTAGAAAAACTTGAGCAAGAGAAGAAGAAGGAATTTGATGAAGAGATTATTTTTATTATTAATGATGTTATTGACGAATTAATTAAGAATCAGCATTTATTAAAATTTATTTCTAGAAATTTGTCTTTTGGACTTTATAGTGATCGAATATCAGAGATTATTGATGAAAATAATTTGGGAGTGAAAGATTTATTTTTAAAAGGGGTAAAGGAAAATAATATTAAACTTGAAAATCCTGATATTACTTTATTTATGATTATTGAACTAGTTGGCTCTACCTGTTTTAGCGTCATTACTAAAAACAAGCCAATAGCAATGGAAGAGTTTAAACCTTTTCTTTATAGGACTATTAAAAAAATGATTAACGAATAGAAGATTCATTAGTCATTTTTTGTTGTTCATAAATTTTATTTGCATAAGTAAAATCTGATACTTCAAAAAAATTTTTTAGATATTTTTCTTTATCATTTTCATTATTAATATAATAAGCATGTTCCCATAGATCTACAGTGAAAAGAGGAATGTTTTTAGTAAATAATGGGCTATCTTGATCTTTTCTATTTTTGATGATTAAATTGTTATTCTCGTCCATCTCTAAAAAGGTATATCCACTTCCTCTTAATTTCATTGCTGTTTTGATCAACTCATTTATAAATGCTGGAATTGATCCATATTTTTCAATTAGGTCTTTTCTTAATATTCCTTCAGGATCTTTTTTCTTTTCTGATATACATTGGAAGTATAGTTGATGATTTAATACTCCTCCTAAATTAAAGAGAATACTATCTTGATCTTCAAAACTATATTTATTGATTTCCTTAGCAAGATCTTCCATACTAATGGAAAAATTGAATTTGTTTTTTATGAGTAATTCATTAAGATTGTTTAAATATTTTTTCGTATGCTTATTATAATGTAATGCCATTGTGTGAGTATCAATATATGGTTCGATATCCTGATATAAATAATTTAGCTTTTCTAACTGATACAAAAAATCACCTCTATTCAATTATAGAAGTAATTTTGTTTTATTATTACACTTATCTTTTGCTTTTTATTTCTTGGAGTTCAAATCTATATTTTTGGTTATTTTTATTTACCTCATCTAAAAATAAAGAATAGGGTCTTACCCATAGAGGACTATTTTCATATAGTCCTCTATAAATAATCATTTTTTCTAATGTTTCACTATGGATAGCAATGTCTTCTACAATGTAATAATCCCCTTTATAGTGCTTATAAATTCCCTTTATTTTTACTTCCATTTCTAGTTCCTCCTGTTAAATAGTATATCATAATTTACTTAATAATTAATGTTGTTTCATCAATAAACTGATAATTTGTTTTATATTTTAATTCTCTAACTAGACGAAATAAAGCTTCATCTTTTTTCTTGGCTTCTATCATAATATCAATATCACAATTTAGATGTTTGATTTCATTTAGAAATATAATAAAGTCGTCACTATTGATATAATCATGATGACTTCTAAACTCTTTTTTTAATTTACTTTTTGGAGAAGAAAAATGCATTTTTGGCGTTGTTTTCCAACTTTGAATGATCTTTTCATAACTAAGGGAACTTTCATTGCATTTAAAATGATGATAATCAAAGCATACTGGTATCTTTAACTGCTTACTTAAATTAAGACAATCTTCTATGGTAAATGTCTTATCATCATTTTCTATTACAATACATTCTTGCAAGTATTTTGGAAGACTTTTAAAGTTATGGATAAATCTAGCAAGAGAGTTCTTTTTTCCAAATGCATTGCTTCCTATGTGCATAATTAGTACTTTATTTTTTATTTCGAAAGCTTCCAGTAATTGGTAATGATATTTTAATATTTCTATACTATTTTCGACTACTTCTTGATTTACACTATTTAAAACACAGTATTCACTAATATGAAAGTCTACTCTTAGGTGATGGTTATTAATTAATGCACCTATTCTTTTATAATAAATTTGATAAGGTTCTAAATAGTCAAAATCAACTTCTTTTTTTGTTGCTAAAGGAATAATATTTGAGGATAAGCGATAAAAATGGATATTATTTTTGATGTTGTAAGTTAGTATTTTTTCTAAATCTAAAAAATTAGAGATGATAATTTGGTCTAATTTTAAGTTATTCTTTTCTTTTTGATAGGCTGTATAGGTATAATTGCTAGATGAGGTCACCTTGGTTAATGTTTCACTAATACAGGCATAGCCTAGTCTTATTTTCATTTCATCACCTAGTATTAGTATGGACATGAAAAAAAAGTTTATTAGTTGTTTCCATAATTATCGTTTTTAATATTAAATTTATCTTCTCATAAAAAAGTATTTCATTCTTATAGGTGTCTATTATATTATCTTATTCGTTTTTGTAATATACTATAATGAAAGGAGAATTGAATCTATGTATACATACGGATATCCTGTTTGTTGTTATCCTTATTGTAATAACAACAATAATGATGGTTTTGGCTCTAGTTGGCTTTGGATAATTATAATTGTATTTATACTCTTCTTCTTATTTTCTGGAAGCGGATGTAGGGGCAGTTCAGACTATCATTAGTTTTAGACTCTTTTTTGAAACACTTAAATTATTAAGTGTTTTTATTTTGCGAATCTTTTTTGAGGGAAACTTTCTTGGCTTGTTCTATAAAACTACATATAATCTCGATTTAATGTTTAAAAAATCTCTGGATTTAATTTTAACTCTTGGTCTAATAATGACTGATTGAATATATTTTCTTCTTCATTGATATCGTTATAAGAATTATTTATTTCTATGCTCGTAGTTAGCCCTTTCTTATTTAGAACATATTTCATTAGTTTCGTAAATCCCATTTTTCTTTCTCTTGTAAAACTGATTTTCTTTAATCTTCCTATCGTTTTTAATTCTTCTGAATCTATTTTATTTCTTATTAATTCAATGCCTTTTTTATTAAATGTCTATCCTAATGGGTGCATTTCATTTCTTATGTAGTTTCTTAAATCTTATTTAGAATTATAAATAAGATGATAAGGATATCCTCTTTTATCAATGTTATCTAAATTTAATCTTAACTTTTTTGCTAGTTTAAGTAATTTATCATATTCGTTCGTAGCACTCTCATCATAATTTTTAACTTCTATTTCTATAAAATACCCTAAATTTTCTACATAATCTAATGCAATTGCAGATTTATTACCTATAAAAGTTTAGTTTTTGATTAAAATGCTTTATTTTAAGATGTACATGTAAAATTTTTAAGTTATTTTACTACTGATTTACTACTTTTGAAAGCAAAAATATAAGAAATTATAAAAATATATGTGAACATCTTCCAAAAATAAAAATGTCGTAAACTCTTATAAACAAAGGTTATAACGACATTTAAGAACTTATAAAAAATCACTTAAAATTAACTATACTTTTGAAATAGAATTAATTAACAATTCCTAATAATTATAATTTTTCCAATTTTAAAACTAATGTTTTTGTATCTTTTTGATCCTCTTTTCTTATAATATTATTACTTATAGCATCAGTCATACAAATAAGTTCTGTTAAATTCATATCTTTAGAATATTGGATTTCATATAAATTTTGTATAGGAACTACTCTAGTTTTTTTCCAACTTCTTATAAACTCGTTATCTAAATACGAAAAACAAGAACAAGTTATGTAAGAATAATTATCATCTTCCATATGTCCTGAAAATTTAATGACTCTATTGTATCCATTTTCATTGACTTCATCAAATAATATTGAATCTATCTGTTCATATTTCGTACCATCTGAATGATATCTATATATACTCCACCATTTACCCCCACTAATCCTTATATATATTATTTTTATTAACTCATTTTCGGATAATATATTTATTTCACCATTGTCTATTTCTATATCTTCATTTACTATTTTGTATTTTTTAAATTGTTTTAAATATTCCATTATAGACTGATTTTCTAATAAGGAAGAATCTATTTTTTTTATTACCTGTATCATTGTCATATTCCCACCATTTCCATAAATTTCTACTTTATATCATTTTCCTAATTATAATTTAGCAATCAAATATTATATTTTTCTTTGGTTTACTCATTTTTTCTTTTACTGTCTGCATAATTAATCAAACTCCTTTCAAAACTAACAAAAAAGATTAACCAAGATTAACCAAAATTAACCTTTATATTTTGAAAGTCGAATTAGTTCGGCTAATTTCCCTATGGTGTCCTAAGAGAGGACGTACAACAAATTTTATATATCACTATTTTGTATTCTTTCTTTTAAATCTTTTGACACCGACTCAAATGGTTTAGTGATATTAGATGGTAATTTATCAAGATCAAAAAACTTTAATTCATAACTCTCAAAATCGCTTACTATTTCCCCATTGTAAATGTGAGTTTCAAATATAATATTAACAAAATAAACTTCATCTTTATTAGGATAAATATGGTGTTGTTCTTCTCCTGAATATATATTGAATACTTTTAAATTTTCCTTTTTAATATGCAAATTTGTTTCTTCTTTTATTTCTCTAATAATGGTTTCATATATAGTTTCTCCTAAATCCATAGAACCTCCTGGATTTCCCCATAAACCATCATCAGATCTTTTCTGAAGCAAGACTTGACCTTTGTCGTTAAATATCAAACATCCACAAGCACATATCATGATTGGCGAATGTCCTACATATTTTCGCATCATTTTTATATATTCCATAACTATCCTCCAAATAATGTATATTGATTTTGACAATATGCAAGTGTGTTTACTAAATTGACATAAATCAATTAGATTTCTATAGATATTTTATCATAAATTTAAGCATATTAAAACTCGAAACATTAAAAGTTCAAGTTTCCTATCTATAGGGTGCCATAAGAGAGGACGTTTAACAACTAATTTATATCATCCTGTAACTCAAATCTGTATTTTTGCTTTATATCTGGATATTTTTCATGATCAACTTCTTTAAAAAAATCACTTTTATCTCTAAATCATATTTGACCTTTTGGATATCCTTCTGATTCCTCTAGTTCTTCGATTGCTACCATTTCTTTTTTTGTTTCTGCATCAAGTCCTACACATACGACTCTAATGAATTTCCCCTTAAAATGCTTATAAATCTTGTTTACTTGTATTTCATTCATAATATTGTTTCCTTTCTTTAGTTAATGTATATTGATTTGGCAATATACAAGCGTGTTTTTTATTAAATTGACAAAATTTAGTCAATCATATTGTTATACAGCAAATCTCTTGCTATAATTTACTTAGGGAATATATTAGCAGTTGAATGCTTGCCAACTTTCGTAAGAAAGGAGGCTGATGATATGCATAAGAAAGATTTTTTAATCTCATCTCTTATTTTAATTATCATCTTACTCATAGCCTTACTTTTTACTTTAGTAAAGTAGTAATCTATAATAAGAGAAAAGCACTCAATTTACATTCAGTAAATTAAGTGCTTACACAAATTAGTGGCGAGTACTCAACATTGGAGCGTTAAGTATTCCCCTTTTTTATTTTATGCAAGTTTCCTTGACATATTCATAATATCATAAAAACGACTTTTTGACAAGTCGTTTTACTTAATACTCGAAAAGTTCGAGTTTCCTATCAATCTGGTGGAGCATAGCGGGATCGAACCGCTGACCTTCACGGTGCAAACGTGACGCTCTCCCAGCTGAGCTAATGCCCCATTTAATACTGATTTATTTAACCAGTAAATTGATTATAGCATAGTATTATTTTTTCTGTCAATATTTTTGGGAAAATTTTTTAGTAAGTATTTCTTTTTCTGTATAGTATCTATTCTTCCCTTTTATAAGATGTGATCTATCTCTATATAAGTGATTTATAGAAGCGACTTTTTTCTTTTTTTTAAAACTGTAATTATTCAAGTACCGTTCTAACAAGAATTTATCATAATAAAAATTTCTTTTGTTGTTTTCTACTTTTATTTTATAAAGTAAAAAGCATAACATTAACACTATATTTAGGCTAAATTCTGTTTTAAAAAAATAAATAAACAAAATGAAAACAACAAAATAGGATAAAAAAATTACTATTTTCATACTTAATTGAAAGTTAAACCTATAATTTAAGAAAATATTTAATAACTTTCCCCCATCTAATGGATATATTGGTAATAGGTTAAAAGCTAAAATTGAATAGTGAACTGATTTGATTAGTAACTTGTCATTTATAAAGAAATCTATATTGATTAATATTAAATATGCTATAATTTGAAATATTGGTCCCATAAGCAGAACTATTAATTCCTTTTTGAGACTAACATTCATTTTTAAATTAAATTTTGATATTCCCCCATAAGGATAAAAGTAGATTTTGTCGATATCAAATTGATAATATTTGGCTGTTAAGAAGTGTCCCATTTCATGAATAGATATTAAAATTGAAATTATTAAAAAAGGTAGGAAGGCCCCTATTAGGACAGAAGTAAAAGCAAAAAGAATCGTTAATGGACTAATATAGATGTAATTAGAGATATTCTTTATAGTTTAAATACTTTCCATCTTTTTGAAATAATAAATATAGATTCTTATCTATTACTTCTCCAATTAAAGATCCTTTTTCAACATAATCATACATCTTTACATCTTTTATCTCGATGTTGGAATACCAAACCTCTACTCCATCTATTTGTTCTATAATTAGAGTGTTCCCATACCCTTCTTTATCTCCTATGAATACTACTATTCCACTTTCTATGGCAGGGACTAGATAATTGGAGGCTACTGTTAATTTTACTCCATCTTTATAAAGATTACTTTTTGTATAATTAATCTTTTCGGAGAAGACTTGTGATACTTCTTTTGGTTGAGCAAAATGCTTACCAAAATATTTATTATATATGTTTCTTGCTTTTGTGAATTTGAAATTTTTTGTATATACATTTTTATTAATTAGATCTTTTAATGAGGCATTATTTTTTGTCATAATTAAAGTAACTAAAAAAAGAATGATTGTTACTAATACTCTACTAATTAGACCTGTTACATATTTTTTGAATTTACTATTTTTTTGGATATTTTTGTTTCTTTTTCTACGATATTCTTCTATATTCATAAATTTCTCCTTTGTTAAAGTTTATGAAGGAAGGAAGAAATTTAATACAAAAAAAAGAAGTCTATTTTGCCTTCTTAACTGATTTAAAATAATATTCATCATTAACCATCTTATATGTAAATTTATATTTTGATAAATTATACTTTTTTGGATCTAAATTTGCTTCATCAAACTCATTAAATGAACTTTCTAATATGTCACTACATATGCTTAGATCTTTATTACAATTGTTATAAACTATTTTTTTTATTTTATCTAAATAAGCAATTACTACTGTTATTTCCATAGTATCCTCTGTCATGTTTGCATCTACTATTTTTGATAAAATATAAATATTAGATGGTTTACAAATTTCATTTGTTGTTTTATTGTAACTTCTTGTATTTTTATCATATGTATAAGTGTTACACCCGCCAATAAAATTTTCGACTGCTTGATATGTATTGGCACCAAAAATGCGTTCATAGGAATTTTTCATTTTTTCTTCTGCTATTTTATTATCACTACTATTAGTGTTTTTGTAAGCTATATTATATTTTATTTCCTTTGGAATTTCTTCTGTTGTTAGAGATTTATTACTATAGTAACAGTTTATCCATTCTCCTTTTACTGTATTTGGTAAAATTCTATGATATAAGGAAGAGGTTTGTTCATCTTTAATTAAATTTGTACTTGCAATTTTTCTTAGATTGATATTTCTATAACCAATATAAACTAAAAGTATAATGATTATTATTGAAATGATTATTTTTAATCCCTTTTTCATTGTTAATCCCTTTTCTCTTTTTCTTTCTTTTATTTTTTTGTTTTTGTTAATGCTTCTTTCCTAGAAAAGTTTAATCTACCCTTTTTATCTACACCTAGAGATTTGACTATAATTTCATCACCTAATTTTACAATATCACTGCATTTTTCTACTCTTTTATCGGATAGTTGGGAGATATGAACTAATCCCTCACAACCAGGCCAAATTTCTACAAAACAACCAAAATCTTCTACTTTGATCACTTTCGCTGTATAAGTTTTTCCTTCTTCTACTTCACGTACTACATCCTCGATCATTTTTCTTGTTTTTTCTAGTATTTCTTGGTCTGTATGATAAATAATGACACGTCCATCATCTTCTAAGTCTACTTTAACTGCATTGATATTATTTACTTCAGTTACATTAGAGGCTTCGCAAATGATTTTTGTAATCATTTCTCCACCTTTTCCAATTACATCTTTTATTTTATTTGGATTAATGGTAAAAGTTAAAGTCTTTGGAGCATATTTTGATACTTCTTTTCTAGGTTCTTTAATTTGTTTTGTTATAACATCTAGTATCTGTTCACGGGCTTTTTTTGCCTGTTCTAGTGCCTCTTCTAAGATTTTTTTAGTTATTCCCTTTATTTTAATATCCATTTGAAGAGCACAAATTCCATTTTTTGTTCCTGCTACTTTAAAATCCATATCTCCTAAATGATCTTCCATTCCTTGTATATCGGTTAAGATCGTATAATTTTTTTCATCAGGTGAGGTAATTAAGCCCATCGCAATTCCTGCAACAGGTGCTTTTATAGGAACCCCTGCTGCCATTAAAGACATACATCCTGCACAAATACTAGCTTGTGAGGATGAACCATTGCTTTCTAAAATTTCTGATACTACTCTTATGGTATAGGGGAATTCTTCTTCTGTTGGAAGAACTTCTTTTAAGGCTTTTTCTCCTAGGGCACCATGGCCTATTTCACGACGTCCAGGAGCTCCATATCTTCCCGTTTCCCCAACTGAGAATTGAGGAAAATTATAATGTAACATAAATCTTTTTTGATCTTCTATCTCTAATCCATCTAATATTTGATGTTCTCCTAAAGCACCTAAAGTGGTAATTGATAAACTTTGTGTTTCTCCTCTAGTAAATAACGCTGACCCATGTGTTCTTGGTAGAATATCAATATCTGTTGAAAGTGGTCTTATTTCATCCATTTTTCGGCCATCTGCACGAATATGTTCGTTTACTACAATTTTTCGGAATTCGAGGTATTCTATATCATCTAATACTATACGAACTTTGGTTAGAAGTTGCATTAATTCTTCTTCTTTTATTTTTGAGTCAAATTCTTCTTTATATTTTTCTTCTATTTCTTCCTTGATGGCATCTACTTCTTTGTGCATTTCTAATTTTTCTTTAATACGTAGCGCCTTATTTAGACGAGTGGCCACTAAATGATCGATTTCTTCTCTTAACTGTTCTGATATTTCTAGATGTTCATATTCCATTTTTTCTTCACCAATTTCTTTGATGATATCTTGTTCAAATTCAATTAATTCTTTGATTGCTTTATGCCCTTTTTCTAAGGCTTTTAACATTATTTCTTCACTGGCTTCATGGGCACTTGATTCGACCATATTAATAGCCTCTTTCGTTCCTGCTACAGTTAAATCGATTAGAGAGTTTTCTAATTCTTCTGGAGTTGGATTAATGATATATTTTTTATTTACATAACCTACTTTTACTCCAGCAACTGGTCCATTAAAAGGAATTTTACTAATAGAAGTTGCTAAGCTTGAACCTAGAAGTGCTGCTAACTCTGGAGAACATTTCTGGTCTACACTTAAAACGATATTAATGATTTGAACTTCATTTTTAAAATCAGCTGGAAATAATGGTCTCATTGGACGATCAATCATTCTTGCTGCTAAAGTTGCATTCTCTGTTGGTCTTCCTTCTCTTTTAATAAATCCTCCTGGTATTTTTCCAACAGAATATAATTTTTCTTGATAATTTACTGTAAGAGGAAAAAAGTCAGATAATAAATTTACTTTTTTATTTAATACAACTGCTGTTAGTACTACTGTATCTCCATATCTTATTAAAACACTTCCTGTTGCTTGCTTTGCAAGTTCTCCATGTTCTATTATGATCCTTTTTCCGTGAAATTCTTTTTCAAATACTTTTTTTTTCATTTTTACCTCTTTCTACTTATTTATTCTTCTATATAGAGTTAATATTTTCTTTAATCCTATTGTATCTTCAAGATCATTTTCATTAGAGGGCCAATGGTCAAGATAATTGTTTATTACCTTTAACTGGCCTAACCAATGTTATTTTCTAAATATTCCATATATCATTCTAAATTAAAAAAACTATTATTTTCCGTTTTTAATCATAAGATATCTATATGTAATTTTTTACCAATATCAATATTTGATGTTTTCCTTGTAATATCCTTAAATTTAGAAATATATATAAAAAGACACTAAAAATAAGTGTCTACTTTCTTAATCCTAGTTTTTGGATCAAATCACGATATCTTGTGATATCCTTCTTAGCAAGATATTGCAACATACTACGACGTTGTCCTACCTTTTTAAGAAGACCACGACGTGAATGATAATCATGAATATGTATTTTTAGGTGTTCTGTTAAGTCATTGATTTCCTTTGTTAAAATTGCAACTTGTACTTCACATGATCCTGTATCTTTACTATCTCTAGCATATTCTTTAATAATATTTGCTTTTTCTTCTTTTGTTAAAGCCATTTTTCATCTTCCTTTCTTTACTATTGGCCAATTTCTTGGTATGAGGTCGGAATTTCCTCTAACTAGGAAATTGGTAGGCATATATAGTATACTAAACTTTATTTTATTTAGCAAGTTTTATTTCTTTAAGATGTTTTTTTTTACGAAATTTATACTATTTCTAAAAAAGTTTATTCATAAAGTACATAATTTAAAAACATAAATTTAATATATTCATTTTCTTATAAAAAAGCAGGTTTAAAACTTTTAATATTGAATTCCCCAGACTACTAAATGTTTTGCTTCTTTTTCACAAACTACGCATTTTGTATCAATGGCATTCTCTTCCACTATACAACGTGATTTTGTTCCTTTAATTTCTTTCATTTTCATTTCACATTCTTCACTACCACACCACATTGCCTTAACAAAACCTGGTTGTGTATTCATAATATTTTCCACTTCTTCTAAATTATGGGCTTCAAATGTTAGTTCATCGCGACGTTTCTTTGCTCTTTCATACATATCTTTTTGAATGGTCTCTAATAGTTCCTTGATATATTTTCCCATATCTATATCTTTTTCTACTTCTATTTTTTCTCTTGTATCTCTTCTTACTAGTACTATCTTCTGTTGTTCTAAATCTCTTTTTCCAATTTCTATTCGAATAGGAATTCCATTTACTTCACTTTCAGCAAATTTATATCCTGGTGATTTATCTGTATCATCAATATAGGCAATTATTCCTTCTTTTATCAAGTTATTTTTCATGTTGGTTGAAATTTTTTCTACTTCTTCATCATTTCCGATTGGAATAATGACAACTTGTTTAGGAGCGATTTTGGGGGGAAGAACTAAACCATAATCATCACTATGAACCATGATTAATGCCCCAATCATTCTCGTTGTAATTCCCCAAGATGTTTGATAAGGGTAATCTTCCTTATTTTCTTTTGTTGTATATTTTACATTATAGGCCTTGGTAAAATTTTGACCAAAATAATGAGAGGTTCCCATTTGTAAAGCTACCCCATTATACATTAAGTCTTCATTGGTTAATGTATACTCTGCTCCAGCAAATTTTTCTTTTTCTGTCTTTTTTCCTTTAATTGATGGTATTGCTAATATATCATGATGAAATCGATAATAAACATCCATCATTTGATTCGTTTCTTTTTCAGCCTCTTCTCTTGTTTCATGAATCGTATGACCTTCTTGCCATAAAAATTCTCTACTTCTAAGAAACGGTCTAGTTTCCTTTTCCCAACGCAAAACGTTACACCACTGATTATAAAGTTTTGGTAAGTCACGATGAGACTTTATATGTTGACTATAATAATCGCAAAATAAGGTTTCACTAGTTGGACGAATGCAAAGTCTTTCTTCTAACCTTTTTTGGCCTCCTTCTGTAACCCAAGCTACTTCTGGAGCAAAACCTTCTACTAGATCTGATTCTTTTCTTAATAGATTTTCAGGGATTAGTAAAGGCATCTGGCAGTTTACGTGTCCTAATTTTTTAAATTCACGATCTAATATTTCTTGCATTCTCTCCCAAATTGCATAACCATTTGGTTCAATTACGATACAGCCTTTTACTGATGAATAATCTGCTAGCTTTGCAGCACGTACTACATCTGTATACCATTTAGCGAAATCTTTTTCACGAGAAGTAATTTTTTTATTATCTTTTTCCATTTTTACACCTGCTTACTTTTACTTATCTATTGATATAACAAAAGAGAAATATAATTACATATATTTACTCATTGATTTCATCATTTGATTAATTTGTTTTTGATTGGGTTTTCTTCCCATTTGCATCATTAATGTCTTAATCATCTCTTCATTGATTGGAGGATTTTTTTTCATATATTTTTTAATAAAGAATCTTGCTGTAAAAAAACCTATTAATATTCCGATTATTAATCCAATGACTATCATTAGGATATCATGCCACATAAATATTCATCTCCTTAGGTAGTATTTTACTAGAATTTTATGAATTAGACAAGCATTTTAAGACTACTTAGGAAAAAATAATCTTGATTTTTAAAGTCACAAACAAAATAATTCAGGTTATAGTTTAATAATACTCTAAAGAAATAAGAAAAGTCTTTGTTACTTTTAATTTTAATATAGTTATGTTTAATCTCCATATAAGTTTCTTCGTTCAAATATAGATTATTGTAAATGTGTTTATCTTGATCTTTTTTGTAAGGAAGTTCCTGATGTAGTTCTAAAAAAATTCTGCGGTCTAATTTTTCCTTATTAATTTTGTTATTTACCTGATAAAAAATATTAGTAGCGTAGGCTAAATCATTAGGCATTAGGTTATGGATTTGTTTTAAGATATTAAATAAGGAACTAGGGGTGTCCTTATATAAAGTATAAAAATTATCTTGAATATTAAAAATATAAAAAGTTCTCATATCATCACCTATTATTAAGATAACTATATAAGAACTAGAATTTTGTCGAATTTTTGTTATGAAAGAAGATTTTCTACTTTTTCTTCTAAACTTTCTAAATCAAAGCCATATTTTTTTAATACATCTTCTTTTTTACCACTTGTTCCAAAACTTTCTTGACTAATGATATATTTATCATTAAAGACTATTTTATTCCAATTATAAGAAGAGGCCATTTCTATTACAATTTTTCTTTTTTCAACTGGCAGAATTTCTTCTTTATACTCTTTATATTGTTTTAAAAATCTTTGAAGATTTGGCATACTAACAACTCTTAAATCTAATCCTTTAGTAAATAAGTTATTGGCTACTTCAATTGCATAATGTACTTCTTCTCCGGCTGCTATTAAAATTCCATCTAAATGTCTTTGTTCTTTTTTTACAATATAGCCCCCTTTACTAACTTCATTGATCGAAGTATTTTCTAGTACAGGCAGTTCATTTTTAGAGATGCAGATTGCAGCTGGATTTTCTTCTTTTTCCATGATTATTTTGTATGAACCTAGTACTTCATTTGCATCTGCAGGTTTAAACACTTCTAAATTGGGTGTCATTCTTAATGAAGTAATTTGTTCTATTGCTTGATGAGTTGGGCCATCTTCTCCTATTGCTATTGAGTCATGAGTAAAAATATAAATTACAGGTAATTTCATTAGGGCACTTAATCTGATCGCTGGTTTCATATAATCACTAAAGGCTAAAAATGTAGAGCAATATGGTCTATATCCTACTAAGGCTATTCCATTCATAATCGCTGCCATTGCGTGTTCTCTTACTCCAAAATAAATATTTCTACCTAAGTAATTATTACTTGAAAAGTCTCCTTGATCTTTTAAATAGTTTTTGCATGATGAAAAAAGATCAGCACTTCCTCCAAAAAGAAGAGGACTCTTGTTAGCATAAGCATTTAAAATATTTCCAGCAGTATCTCTTAGTGCTTCTTTTTCTTCTTTCAAAGAAAAATCTAAATTGGCAAAACTTATTCTTTTATTGTTTAACATTAATGAAGATAGAATAGTCTGTTTTTCCTCTGATAACTGCTCTTTTTGTTCATTGAAAATTTTTTCTATGTTTTCTGTTCTTTCATTAATTAAGAATTGAAAATCTTCCATAACATCACTAGAAATACTAAAAGGAATATCTCTAATATTTAATTGATTTTTAATATTTGTAATGTCTTCTAGATCTAATGGTTTTCCATGAACCATAGATGTTCCTTGAAATTTAGAGTATTTTCCAATTGTTGTTTTGATTTCAATTAAGGTTGGTCTTTCTGTTTCCTTTTTTGCATCTTCTATTGCTTGATTAATTTGCAATAAATCTTCACCATCTGATACTAATATAGTATTCCAGCCAAGCGACTCAAAACTTGCTCTTACATTCTCATTAAGAGAAAGGTTTGTTTTTCCATCTAGTGAAATATTATTTGAATCATATAAAACAATTAATTTATTTAATTTATGAATTCCTGCAAGAGAGGCTGCCTCATGAACTACGCCTTCCATGATGTCCCCATCACTTGCTAAGACATAAGTATAATAATCAATGATTTCATTTTTACTGTCATTAAGTAAGGCCTCTGTATGAGCTTCAGCCATAGCTATTCCAACTGCACTAGCGAATCCTTGACCGAGTGGTCCAGTTGACATATCTACTCCAGGAGTTACTCCATATTCTGGGTGTCCAGGTGTAATAGAGTCTATTTGTCTAAAGTTCATCAAATCTTCAAGTTCAATTTCTAATCCTGCTAAATATAAGGTAGCATATAGTAGAGATGATGCATGCCCTGCACTTAGAATAAAGCGATCTCTATTATAAAAATTTTTGTTAGTAGGTACAATATTTAAGTGGTTTGCAAAAAGTGTATAGATCGTTGGAGCAATTCCTAGGGCAATTCCAGGATGTCCACTATTTGCCCTATGAATCATATCTATTGCTAATGTTCTTAATTGATCTACAATTTTTTGTTCATTAATTGGATTATCATTATTTTTTACCATTCTCATAGTAAACCCTCTTTCTTAGTAAAATTATTATAACATGAAAAAATCATCAAGCAAAGAAAAAGACAACTAGTGTCTATTTTCTAATATAGATTTTATCATCCTGATAATCAAATGTTATGCTATCATTTGGCTTAATATTCCCATTAATTAAGTCTTTAGCTAGTACTGTTTCTATGGTAGAAGTAACTAATCTTTTTAATGGTCTTGCTCCAAAGACCTCGTCATACCCTTCATCGATTAGATAGCTTTTGGCAGTATTGGTTAAATTAATATGAATATTAGAGTATTTTAGTCTTCCTTCTATTTCTTCTATAATTTTATCTAATATCTTAGTAATTGCTTCTTTAGTTAAACAATTAAAGATAATTACTTCATCTATTCTATTAATAAATTCTGGTCGGAAGTATTTTTTTATTTCTATTAAAACTTTTTCTTTATTGCCTTCTAATATATCTTCACTTCCTAAATTTGAGGTCATGATAATAATAGTATTTTTAAAATCTACTGTTCTACCGTTTGAATCTGTTAATCTCCCCTCATCAAGAATTTGAAGAAGTAAATTTAAAACTTCTGGGTGTGCTTTTTCGATTTCATCGAACAAAATTACACTATAAGGATTTCTTCTAACTGCTTCTGTTAATTGACCTCCTTCATCATAACCTACATATCCTGGAGGAGAACCAATTAATCTAGATACAGAAAATTTTTCCATATATTCACTCATGTCAATTCTAACCATATGATGTTCATCATCGAATAATTCATAAGCAACACTTCTAGCCACTTCTGTTTTTCCTACTCCAGTTGTTCCTAGAAAGAGAAAAGAACCGATTGGTTTATTAGGATCCTTAACTCCACTTCTACTTCTTAATATAGCCTGGCTAACTAACTTTAAGGCTTCATCTTGTCCTAAAACTCTTTTTCTTAGATTTTCTTCTAGATTTAATAGTTTTTCTTTTTCACTATTTACTAGTTTACTAATCGGGATATTGGTCCATCTTGAAATCACCGTTGCAATATCCTCTTCTTCAACAACATCACTTAAAATTTGACTTTTTGTATTATTTCTTAATTCCAATAATTCTTTTTCTAGGCTAGGTATCGTTCCATGTTTTAGTCTAGCCGCATTTTCTAAATCATAGTTTGCTTCTGCTTGATCAAGCTCAAATTTAGCTTTTTCAATAGCACCCTTTTTTTCTTTTATTTGATCGATAATTTCTTTTTCACTATTCCATTTTTTAGTTAATTCGTCTGTTTCTTCTTTTAAAGATGTTAACTCTTTATCTATATCTGTAAGTCTTTTTTTACTCAGTTCATCCTTTTCTTTTTTCAAAGCTTGTTTTTCTATTTCTAGTCGCATAGTCTTTCTCGATAGCTGATCTAATTTTTCTGGTACACTATCTAATTGAATCCGAATTGTAGCACATGCTTCATCTATTAGATCTATTGCTTTATCTGGTAGGAATCTATCTGTTATATATCGATTTGATAGAGTTGCTGCTGCAACTAGTGCCTTATCTTTTATTGTAACACCATGGTGAATTTCAAATCTTTCTTTTAACCCTCTTAGTATTGTAATGGTGTCTTCTACAGTCGGTTCGGATACTTTAATTTTTTGAAATCTTCTTTCTAGAGCTCCATCTTTTTCAATATATTTACGATATTCATTTAAAGTTGTTGCTCCAATTACTCTGATTTCTCCACGAGCAAGCATAGGTTTTAAAATATTAGACGTATCCATTCCTGCTGATTGGTCGCCACTTGATACAATTGTATGAATTTCGTCAATAAACATAATGATTTCTCCATCTGACTTTTTTACTTCGTTTAAAACTTTTTTTAATCTTTCTTCAAACTCTCCTCTATATTTTGCTCCTGCTATTAAAGCAGCCATATCTAATTCCCAAACAGTTTTATTTTTTAAACTACTTGGAACATCTCCTTTTATAATTCTTTCTGCTAATCCTTCTACGATTGCTGTTTTTCCTACTCCTGGTTCACCTATTAAAACAGGATTATTTTTTGTCTTCCGTGATAGTATTCTAGTAATATTTCTTATTTCCTCATCTCGACCGATTACAGGATCTATCTTATTATCTTTTACTGCTTGGGTAATATTACGACCATATTTTTCAAAAACATTTTCTTCTTTTTGATTATTATACATGATATTAGCCTCCCTTTCATTGTTTTATTATACCTGAAAATTAGCAGTTGTCAAGTAAGAGTGCTAATGTTTATTGTTTTTTAGATTTTGGGCTTGCATGATAAAAAAATATATGTTATTATTAAATGGCAATGGACCCTTAGCTCAGTTGGTTAGAGCATCCGGCTCATAACCGGACGGTCGATGGTTCGAGTCCATCAGGGTCCACCATTAATAATTGCGAGTATGGCGGAATTGGCAGACGCGCTAGACTTAGGATCTAGTGTCTTAGACGTGCAGGTTCAACTCCTGTTACTCGCACCAGAGAAGAATCTGCTCGAACTTTTATAGTTTTGAGCTTAATGATAAATATCAATTCTAGAAATGGAATTGATTTTTTTGATGTTCAAAGAAAGTGAGGAGATTCTTAAAATGGTAACAATAAGAAATAAAAAAATCGAAATGGAAGAAGCACTAAAAAATAAGATTGAGTTTATTTGTAATTTTTGTAATACTACTCCTACTATTTATAGTGGAAGTATAAAGATGATAGAACACACGAATTTGCAATATGTAGAACCCCATAGAATTATTATTAAAGGTATTACCTTTCTAGCATTTAACTATGAAAATATTCTTTATATAGAAAACTTAAGTAATGCTATTCCACTTAACGATTTAGAACAATATATTAAATCAATAAACTAATAAAAGACTATCAATTCCTTTTCTACTATTTACCTATGTGTTAAACAATGAAAAAGAAATTACACAAATTTTGCATACTTTTTGCATCTTTTTTGCACGAAATTTGCAACATTTTTGCCTAGACATTGCATATTTGCTCTGTTAATATGGTAATGTATTTGTTATAAATACAATTTAGTGTACTTTTGGCGAACGATTCGCAACCAATTTAGTTTACTATTTAAAGTCGATTTGGTTTACTATTCGACTACTAAAAAAATACAATTTAGTTTATTGTTTAAAGCAAGTCAAGATGATATTATGGTATTGTAGTGAAATTGGTATGGATTTTAAGGATATTAGAAAGTTTTTGGGAAGATAAACTATCAGACAAAGTATTAGACAAATTACCAGTTTTATTACCAGTAAAACTACCATACTTTTGGGTATTGACAGTACAAATAGTAGTGCTAAAATAATGTATGCTAGGAATAAAGTATAGCAAAATGTATAAATCTTTTAATTGATTTGTTTAACACAAGGGAAAAACTCTTGTGTTTTTTGCTGTTAAAAGAAAAAATGAAAGGAATGTGATATTTATGAATGAAGAAAAGAAAATTTGTGGCATCTATACTCGAGTGAGCACAGAAGACCAAAAAAGAGAAGGCTTTAGTTTACCAGAACAAAAAGAAAGATTAGAAGCAATGTGTAAATACAAAGGCTATGAAATTTATGATTATTATGAAGACGCTGGAATCAGTGCTAAAACTGGAAATAAAAGACCAGAATTTGATAGAATGTTAGATGATATTAAAAATAAAAAGATTAATACTATTGTTACCTTAAAACTAGATAGATTAACTCGTAGCGTTTATGATTGGGAAAATATTATGAAATTTTTAGAAGAAAATAATGCTTACCTTGATTGTGCAAATGATGAAATCAATACCACGAATGCCAATGGAAAGTTAGTATCAAGACTTCTTATGAGTGTTAGTCAAAACGAAATCGAAAGGACAAGTGAAAGAACCAAAGTAGGACTTGCTGGAGCAATTAAAAATGGTAACATACCTAATCAAACTCCATTAGGATTTAAAAGAGATGGTAAAAAATTAGTACCTAACCCACTAACTAAAGATATTATTGTAAGAATGTATCAATTATATTTCGAAGGAAATAGTTATCAAAAAATTGCTAATATCTTCAATGAAGAAAATGTTGCTAATAAAAAATGGCGAGATAATACCATTTTAGAAATGATAGAAAACCCACTATACAAAGGTGATTTTATTCATGGTAAGAAAACAAATAACCCTATCTACTATGAAAATGTAGTTGAACCAATTGTTAGTA
>CANRVH010000001.1 GCA_947643225.1 uncultured Clostridia bacterium | reverse complement strand
TATTAGGCGAATTGGTCGCTAGTATCACACTAGCCAACCCCTTTTTATTCTTTTTTAAGAAGTTGCTCTTCAGGGGGAGCAGCTTCCATAAGTATTTAAAAGAAGACGAGTCTTTACTTGTCTTCTTTTTCATTTAATGATAATTTTTCATAATATTTGAATCTATTGATCGCATTTTCTTTATTTTCTTCTAGAATTTTTTTATAGTTTTTGTTTATCATTTTTAATGTTCGATAACGATCTTCTCCTCCAACAAAATCGGAGTATTTTGAAAAATCGGCTTTTGAGTCTAAAGAAAATTTCTTGGTTTCTGGATTATAATGGAATAATGGGAAATAACCAGAGTTTGTTGCCTCTTTTTCCTCTTCAATACTATTAGACATTCCTTTAATGATTCCTTGGGCAATACATGGAGCATAAGCAATGATGATCGATGGTCCATCATATTTTTCTGCTTCTGTTAAAACTTTAATGGTTTGTATAGGATTTGCTCCTAGAGAAATTGTTGCTACATAAACATGTGGATAAGTTAAAGCAATTTTAGCTAAATCTTTTTTGGCTGTTTCCTTACCATTTGATGCAAACTTAGCAACGGCTCCTCTTCTTGTTGACTTTGAAGATTGACCACCTGTATTAGAATAGACTTCTGTATCTAAAATTAAAATGTTAACATTTTCTTTATTTGCTAAAACGTGATCAATTCCATTATAGCCAATATCATAGGCCCAACCATCTCCACCAACCATCCAAATTGATTTTGGTTTAATGAAACTTTTTAATTCTTTTAATGCCTCTATTTTTGTTTTATCGATAATATTATATAAATCTTCTGCTGTTTCTTCTGTAATTTTCTCTGTATAAGCATTATATATTTTTTGTTCGCTCTTTTTTACTTCTTTTATCTTCTCTTTAATTAAAGTAACGATTCTACTCTTCATTGTTAAATCAGCTATCTTCATGCCATAACCAAACTCAGCATTATCTTCAAATAAAGAATTAGCCCAAGGAATAGAATATGGCATAGAAGGAGAACTAGCTCCATAAATTGAGGAACATCCTGTTGCATTAGCAATCACTAATTTTTCTCCAAATAATTGAGTTAAAAGTTTTAAATATGCAGTTTCGCCACATCCAGCACAAGCCCCATGGAATTCAAATTTTGGTTTAATTAATTGACTTCCTTTAATTGTATTTCTTGGTAGAACTTCTTTTTGGGTTACTTCATTAAATAAGTATTCTGTTTCTTTCTTTATTTCTTCTTCGTTTTGTTTTTCTATCATGGTTAAAGCAGTATGATCCTTTTTACCAGGACAGATATTACTACATAAGCCACATCCTGTACAGTCTTCTATGCTTATTCCTATTGTATATTTTAAATTTTGATCTTTAATTTTAGCATCTAATAGTTTAGCTTTTAATGATTCAGGTGCATCTAATACTTCATCTTCATTTAGTAAAAATGGTCTAATTACAGCATGAGGGCAGACTAGACTACATAAGCCACATTGAATGCAGTATTGGCTATTAAAATATGGACAGATATCACTAATGTTTCTTTTTTCTAGTCTTGACGTTGCAATTTCTGTACTACCATCTATTTCCTTTAGAAAGCTACTAACAGGGAGAGTACTCCCCTCTAATTTACTAATAATTTCAAAAGTAGACTCTTTCTTTGGCTTTTCTGGAATATAATCAACGTTTGGTATCTTTACTTGCGTAATATTATTTAAGGCATAATCTATTGCTTTAATATTCTTGGTCTGCAAGTCTCCTCCTTTGTTTGAAAATCTAGCAATGATATTTTCTTTAATTTTGCTAATGGCAAAGTCAAAATCGATAATATGACCTAATTTGAAGATCAATGTTTCCATAATAGCACTAATTTTTCCACCTAAACCATTATTTCTAGCTATTAGAGAAGCATCAATGATATAGAATTTTATATTTTTTCTTTTCATAATATTTTTATCATAACTACTCATATACTTTAAGATTTCATCTTTATCTTTGGCAGTATTAAGAAGAAAAATTCCATTGTTATCGATATGATCTAAAATATGCATTTTTTGAAGATAACTTTCTTTGGTGCAAACAATTAAACTTGCTTTTTCAATATAATAGGTTGACTTGATTGGAGATTTTCCGAAACGTAAATGGGAAATGGTGATTCCGCCACTTTTTTTTGAATCATATTGGAAATATCCTTGAACGTAGGCTTTAGAATATGTTCCTGTTATTTTCATTAGATCTTTACTAGCACTCACCATACCATCTGATCCATAACCATAAACCATAAAGCTAGTATTAGCAGTTGGTAAAATGAATTTTTTATCATATGGAACACTTAGTTTAGTGATATCGTCTTCTATTCCTAGAGTAAAATTGTGATGGCAACCTTTACTATCTAAGAAATCAAATAGCCCTTTAATCATAGCAGGAGTTGTATTTTTTCCTGATAATCCATATCTTCCACCAAATATTTTTATTTTATCATTTACTTGTTTTATTGTCTGTACAACATCTAAATATAGGGGTTCTCCAGTTGAACCTGCTTCCTTTGTCCGATCTAAAACGGCAATTTTTTTTACTGTTTTTGGTAAAGCTTTTAAAAAATATTTACTGGAAAATGGTCTATATAAATGAACCTCTATTAGACCTACTTGTTCTCCCTTTTTGGTTAAATAGGCAATTGTTTCTTTAATTGTTTCATTTACAGACCCCATTGCTACAATAATTTTAGTGGCAGTAACTGATCCATAATAATTAAATGGTTTATATTCCTTTCCTGTTATTTTGTTTATCTCTTGCATATAAAAATCTACGATATCTGGTAATTTTTGGTAGTATTCGTTTCTTGCTTCTGTTATTTGAAAGTAGATATCTTCATTTTGACTGGTACCTTTGATAATAGGATTTTCGGGTGTTAGAGCTCTTTTTCTAAAATCTTTTAGGGCTTCTTTATCGATTAATTTTTGTACTTTTTCTAAATCTAGGACATCAATTTTTTGTAATTCATGACTTGTTCTAAATCCATCATTAAAATTAATGAATGGTACCCTTCCCTTTATTGTTGATAAGTGGGCTACTGCAGTTAAATCCATGACATCCTGAACTGAAGATGAAGCCAAAATGGCAAAACCAGTTTGACGAGTAGCATAGATATCTTGGTGATCCCCAAAGATAGATAAGGCATGGGTTGCTAAACTTCTTGCAGCAACATGAATAACACAAGGTAATAATTCTCCTGCAATTTTATACATATTAGGAATCATTAATAGAAGTCCTTGACTTGCTGTATAGGTTGATGTTAAACATCCTGCTAAAAGTGAACCATGGACTAATCCTGCTGCTCCTGCTTCTGATTCCATTTCTACCACTTTTACTGGGGTGTTAAAATAATTTAATCTACCTTCTTTGGCCCAAAAATCTGTTATTTCGGCCATTGGAGATGCTGGAGTAATTGGATAAATTCCTGCTACTTCTGTAAATTGATATGCTACATGACTACATGCTTCATTTCCATCCATTATTTTCTTCATCAGTTTTTCCTCCCTAGTTTATATCCATTATATAATAAAATGAAAATAAATTAAACGATTTAATCGATAATATATGGATTTTTCTCTGTTCCTGTTCCTTTTTGATTGATCAAATTTTTATTTAAACAAATTACTGGAACGATTTTTTTCAAGGTATTAGAAGGTTCCTCTATAATTGTTCCAAACTTATCATAAACATAAGACGTGTTAGATATATTGGTACTTGTATTAATTAAATAGTAATCTGTTAAAGAATTAGATGGGATTAAATCGAACATATTTAATAGTCCTATTTTAGTACTACTAGTTGATGTATAAATATTAAAATAGTTTTTCTCGTCTTTTAATTCTCCTGTTAAAAAAATACAGTTTGTTAAAGAATCTTTATAAGAAAGTGATTCATAGTAATCGTGGTTTAAATAATAAGCAATATTATTCTTATTTAAGGGATTAAACTTAGCTGAGTTTGTATTGAAATATTTTTTTTCCTTTAAATCAGCTGTCATTCTTAATTTTAAAATTTGTTCTTTTTCTTCTATTATTTGATATAAATCATCTCCTAATTTTACATATTTATTGATATCGTTTTCATTTTGTTCTTGATCTATAATATAAGGATCTTTATATGTTCCTGTTCCTTCTTTTACTTTTATCTTTTTCTTTAAAGTCATTACTACTCTAATTCCTGATGCTTTATTTTCTCTTTCTTTTACTAAACCATTTTCTTCTAGATTTAATATTTTACTATCTGCATTATAACCTAAGAGATAAGAGGATGTTCCATTATTTAAAAAACTTGTTTTTTCTCCTGCTTTTAAATAATCTTCTATATTTAAAATAGAAAAATAATCATTATTTTCTTTTAAACATGTTATTTGATCATTTATATATGAATTTAAGCAATATTTGGTAGGAATTAATAAGTTTTCCACTCCTTGGATTGAATTATAATAAATTCCTGTATTTTCTTTTTCAGTCTTATTTAACCAATGATAAATGTTTGAGTTCAGATAGTCGTTACTATTAAAATCAAAAAAAACTGCTTCATTTGTATTAGAGACTATTTTTACTTTTTCGTCTGTTATAGAAAGAATCCTATATAGTCTATTAAATATTTTTACATAGTTATTATATACTTCTCCTTTAAAGTAGTATGTTTCTTTTTCTTGATATAGACCACTTTTACTTGTTACTAGTTTATTATCTCTTATTATGATTTCACTTAAATTATTACTTACTTTTTTCTTATTGCTCTTTTCGTGATTAAATCCTTGATAAATAAAAAAAGAACCACTTAGCAACAAGGTTAAAAATATTAATAATATTCCCTTTTTCATTCTATCACCCTATTTTAATTTTATTATATAAAAGAAAGGGGTATCCTTCAATTAGAAGAATACCCTATATTTCGACAACATTTATTCCTATTGTTAATCAAAAATATAAAAAATAGTTAAATCTATTTTTCTTTAATTTTTAACTATTTTTTTACAATTACTTATTTTTTTCTCTTTTTCTTTTTACTGTAATTTATTTTGATATTTCTATAACTGCACGAATTCCATATTCCTCTCTTGACCTATAAGTGTGATATAGATAAGTAGAATCCATCAACCATGGAGTTCGGCTAGCATGGCTATAAGTTGTCATTGTCCAATAAAACATAGTTTCAGTATCTACTGTCCCACCATTTCTTATTGAACCCTTTAACTAATTTCTCATCTATACTGGACACTTTTCTGAACATCCTAAAGCATTTGCTTCTTGTACAGTAATCATTCTAGCCTTTGCTGTTCTTTCTAGTAACGTATAAATGTTCTTTGTACAACTGTTAATTCCATTGCAACATGTATAAGCATTATCTTTAAATATCGTTGTTCTCATAATATAGGTTTGATCATTTACATTGTTCCAATTACCTGTAACTCTTTCCAAATTATCTAAGGCTGTAATTAGTCCTTTACTATCATTTGTAGTATCTTCATACCATTGTGATGATATTATATTTTTTTGGCTTTGCATAATCATAATAGTTTCGTCTTCTTCAAACCTGAAATGGAGCCCTACTGATTTTGTATTATTTATAATTAAACTTTACAGTTTTACCATATCATGTACTGTTTTTATAATTATTACTTTTAGAAGAACTTTACAAATCTTTTCATTATAGTACTTTAAAAATCATATAATATACAATTGGTATTTTGATTTTTTTGAAAAAAATATCTGTCTTTTGAAGACAAATATATTTTTAAACTTAAGATATAACTATAATTTAATAAATTTGATGTAGATCTTGGATCTACTTAGTTTAATTTATTTATTAATTGTATACCGAATATTGACAGCATGGGATAAATCTTCATCTGTTTCTACTACTAATTGTTTTGGAAAATTAGTAGTAACTTCGTTTCCAATATATCCTTCTACTGAAGTAATTATATTGTTATCTACATCTAAAAAGGAAACAGTGATTGTTTTTAATGAATATATTCCTTCCTTTGTATGATGAACTGCCACTTTAAGTTTATTATTCTCTAATGATGCATCAGTGAATAAAAGATTTTCTACCCTTTGATTTTTTAAAAGGGAGGTAGTTTCTAAAGAAGATTTAGAACTTGAAATATTTCTTACTAATATTCCTACTGCAATTAGACAAATAATCGTGGTGATTTGAAACATTGTTCTTTTTTTATTCAGGCTCATTTGGATCATTTTCTTCTTTTTGTTCTGCATTTTCATCCTCTCCCTTTTCTATATTATTTTCAACTATTTTCTCAATTATGTTAATGGTTTTATTTGCTTCTTTTCTTAATCCTGTACTTGTAGTAATGATACATTGTATATTGTGACTACCTATAGTTAAGTCTTTAGTAGAGCTAACCGAAATTCCATCTGATGTACATTCTGTGGTTGCTGTTACCTTATTTGGGTCATAACTAATACTGCTTGGTAATTTATAATCTTCTCCATAAGTAATTATATCTGGTAGTTCATTTAGGGAAATAGAAATCTCTTCTACAGGACTTTCAATTATTTCCTCTTTTTTCTCTTCTATTTTATTCGTAATTTTTGTTATTTTGTAAGAGCTGGAAGAAATTACCTTATCATTTTCTAAACTTCTTGCAAAAATAGTAGTGTTTTCTGAAAGTTTAAAACTTCCATTATATGGTGACCAATTTATTGCATCATAACTATATTCATTTACATAATTTCCTGTTGGATAATTAATTTCTATCATTTGATCTGTTAACTTTATTTTTGGTTCCTCGGCAAATGAATATTCTTTTTTATCTGGTTCAATTATTTCGTATGTTGATATTTCATCTGTTATATCATTATTTATTGGATATATTTCATAAACTGCTATTCCATTTCTACCACTTGAATATCTTATTTTTTTTGTATTTTCTGGGATAATATCTTCTAATTCTCTATCAAATGTATATCCAGAGTAACTTTTTTTATTGATGATATTATCATTTTCATCTAAATATTCTACTTTACATGCGGATCCTATTACTAAGGAGCATTGGAACTTTGTATAGTATTTCTGTCCTATCATGTTTTTATCTACATCTATATATCCAGTTTTTGTAAGAGAAGATTTTGTAGTCAAATCTCCATCATATGCATTTTCATCGATACCATCTATTGGCGAAGTTATAGTTATAGAAACAATATTTGATCTTTTATTATTTTTGTCAATTCCTTGTGCTTGTATGGTCTGATCGTAATTAGCTAAAAACTTACCTGAATAATTTTTCCATTCGCCTTCTTCTTCAACTCTATATAATTTTCGTGTGCTTGTTGGAAAATAATTTATTTCAACCTCAGCTTGGGCTTTTTTTACACCTTCCATAGTTAAAGTTGGATAATTATCCTTAATATTAATTTCAGGGGTATTATCTGGTTTAATTTCATAAACTGCTATTCCGTTTGTACCACTTGAATATTTTATTTTTACTGTATTTTCTGGAATAACCTCATTTAACTCTTTATCAAATGTATACCCTGAGTATTGTTTTTGATCAATTATAGTACCATTTTCATCTAAATATTCTATTTTACATGTAGCTCCTATTACTAAGGAACATTGAAATTTTGTATAATATTTTTTTCCAACCATACTTTGATCTACATCAATATACCCCTCTTGGAACATATTAGACATAGTATCTAAATTTTCATCATATCCTTCACTTGTTATTCCATTTTCTGGAATGATAATATTTTTTGATGAACTTATTTCTAAACCTGTTAATTTTTTGACACTTTTAGCTACTATTTTACCATTTACTGCTTTGAATGGCCCATCATATAATTTCCAATTCTTTCCACCATCAATACTATAATAATTGGTTAAATCATTTCTAGTTGTATCAAATTGAATTGTTACATAACCTGCTCCAATTACTCCATATTCTGTTAAAATAGGATAGGCTAATTCTCTTGCATTAATGACTGGAGTATTCGGAATATCTAGATCTAAATTATATATATATTCTTTTACTTCACTTATATTGCCCACTTCATCTATTCCTTTGGCATAGATTGTAATTGTTCCATCTGGATTACTTAATTCTTTTGCTTCTAAAGAGTTCAATTCAATTTTTTCTGTATACTTTATATATTGACCAGTTTCACCAATTTTATAGTACTTCTCTTTACTATCACCATAATCTATTTCTATTTCTATTTTTGGACTTAAATAAGGGGTTAAATTATGAATTGTAATATTTGGGGCCTCGTTATCGATATTCGTGATATTAATTATTTTTGTTGTTTCATTTCCTGCTTTATCACTTGCATATAAAGTATATTTTCCGTTTGCATCTGCTAAAAATACTCCACCATTTCTTATAAAGCTACCATCATTTTCAAAGTAAGAAGTATCATGAATACCCTTGGCATACCCAACTGTTTCTATTTGCATATTATCTATTGCATTAATTTGAACAGTTACTTTTCTTCTTATTGTTTTGGAATCAAATTTTTCTTCAATAACTGGAGATTCTTTATCAATGTTTATAATCTTTCTTATTCCTGTTTTACTTAATGTTGATTGCTTTGTCTCTCCTCTAGCATAAATTATGGTATTATTTTCTTCTATCAAAAATGGGCCATTATACTTTTTCCACTCTGTAACTGTTCCATCTGCTTTTTCTATCTTATATTCTTGTTTTGTTAAATAGTTTTGATATTTGATATCAACTTGCAATTTTTTTGTTGGTGTATTAGGTAGTATATCAATTGTTGGAGCAGATAAATTTAAATATCCCCATCTCATAGATAAGTTATCCATAAATTCGCTTACTGTAGCATTTACTATATAATAATCTCCCTGAAATATTTGAATATTTCCCTTATCATCAGTTATTTTTATTCCATCGCCCTTTATTATTTCATCTTTGTATTCTTGTTTTATTAATAATATTCCTTCAGGCTTGTATTTTTTCCATGTACCATCATCTTTCCATCTATATTCCCTTGTTGATGGATCTGAATCTGTTGGATAATTTAACTTTAATATATAGTAACTACCTTTATCTAGTATTGTATAATTAGGTTCTTCTACAATATTTTTTATTACGTATGTCGCTTCACTAAAGTCATCCACTGCATTTTTACTATAAGCATATATTGTTGTATTTTCTGTTATTGTAAAGGGACCATTATAATCCATTAAGTTCCCATTTCCTATTTGATATTTTTTGATTGTAGCATTTTGATCATAATCTATGGATATTTGAACCTGTGATGTATTTTTTGTTGTATTAGGAATAATTATTGGATCTGCTATTCCACTTGTTAAATAATCTATCTTTCTACTAGTTGTTCCATTTGCATTTACTCCTGTTGCATATCCTGTTATTTTACAATTTTCATTTACTTTAAATTTGCCTGTATATTCTTTCCATACATTATTATTTATCTTATAATATTTTTTTTCTGCTTTTTTATCATAATGAATTTCTATTTCTACTTCATTAACTAAACCTTTTACTTCTTCCTTTTCAGGATTTGCAATAATATGTATATCTAAATTTTCCTTAGTAGGTGGATTGTTTCCAATATTTGTAATTTCTAAATATTCTATAGTTTCTCCGTCTGTATTTGTTCCTTTAGCATAAATTGTGCAATTTTCTTTAATAGTTAGGGGACTAATATATGGATAATAATAAATCCCATCAAAACTATATTCTAGTGTATTATAGTCCTTACCTGTAATCGTAATATTTACATGATCTATTAAACCATGGTATAAATCTTTATCTGCACTTATATGAACATATGGTTTTGTTCCTACTTTAATATTAGTTATTCTTTTATGAGTCGTACTAGAGGTTATTCCTTCTGTATCTTCTATATAGTAAGCATAAATATCTTCATTTTTAGTAACAGAAAATTCTCCTTCATATTCTTTAAACTTGCCACTTTTTCCTTCTTTATAGTATATTTTTCTAGCATTTTGATCAGTAGTAATCGTTACTTTTACTGTATCTGTTATATTTTGTGGTGTAATTAAAATAGTTGGACCTTGTAAATAGTAATCATCCTTTGGATAGTTTGGCCCTTTAATTGGTATTTTTTTATCGTCATCATCAGAATCTGGATCTGGATCTACTTCAGGTAGTTTATCTTCTGGTGTTATCGGTTTTCCACTTCCTGTTTATCCACCTTCCATTTCTTCTTTTGTCACTTCTTCAGAAATATAACAATTTCCTATAGCTGTTTCTTTTTCTGTTTTTAGAATATTTCCATTATCATCATAAATATTTGTGCTTTTAATTGCTCTTGCTTCTATAAAGCTATCTACTCCAACTTGAAATTCTCCTTTATATTCTTGCCAAGATCCTCCATTAATTTTATATAATTTTTTCTCTGCTTCTTTACTATAGTAGATTTTAATTGTTGTTGTTTCGTTTGCTTTCAATGAATATTTTTCAGCAATGGGCATTGCTACTAATTTTCCAGATGGAGAGCTTGTTACTTCTTCTCCTGTTTCTAAAGTATATTTTAAATATATATTTTCAACATCGCTTATTCTTACTGTAATCGGACCTGTATAGTCATTCCATTTTATTTTTTGTTCAACACTATTGGTTTTATTTGGATCCATAATTGTATATTGCCAATTTGTAGAATTTTCTGGATAGTATAAAGTAAGGGTTATCCAGCCATCAAATATATTTTCTTCCTTTTCCTTTATTTCTATTTGAACTGTTTTTCTTTCTGTAACAGATATATTTGTATTACTTTTTGCAGTACATATAATTTCTCTTTTTCCGACTGGTATAGTAGAAGTATCTTGATAATTTTTATTGTCTACTATACAACTAACTATTCCTCCACTTTTTCCAAATTTATAGCTTGTTGGTAGTTTATATTTTTCTCCATACTTAAATTTTAATGGTACACCGGACAGAGAAATTTCTGGTATTTCCTTTATTTCTTCTTTTATTGGATTTTGCTCAGTTGGCTTTTTATTTGGATCATCCTTATTTGGAGAATCCTTACTTGGGTCCTTATTCGTATTTTGATCTGGGTTATGATTTGGATTATTATCTTGTTCTAACTTATCTGTACTTACTGACATTGTAATTTCTTTTTTATTTCCTGCTTTGTCTACTATGATTACTGTGATTTCATATTTTGTACTTGGCATTAAGTCCTTAAATGTATAAGTATTATCTTTTATTTTTATCGGATCTTTTCCCTCTATTTGATAAATGTAATAATCTATTCCACTGTCTTCATCTATCGCATCTACTTTTACTTTTATTGTTGTTGGAGTTGCTTCTGTTGTTACTTTCTCTATTGTTGGTGCTTTATTGTCAATTTTTACAATTATTGGATCACTAGGTTTACTAATATTTCCCTTCTCATCTACTCCTTGAACAAAGATAAAGTTTTTCCCATGTTCTGTTACTGTGACATTTTTTGTTTCTGTCTTTTTCCATTTACAACCTTCTGTACTATTTTCTTTGTTGATGCAATATAGGTAATATTTAATTTTATTTCTTCCTTTTGAATCTTCTTTAATATATACAGTCTGTTTATTTGACCAATTGCTATCTTGTTCTGTTATCCCTCCAATTACTGGTTTTGATGGTATTCCTAACAAAATATCCTTTACATTAAGTTTAATGAAAAATAATAGCAACAATAATAGTAACAATATGATAATCCATATTCTTTTCTTATTTTCTACTTCTTTATTTTCTAGTTGTTGTTCTACAAAATTTTGACCTTCTTCTTTCAAATTATTTCTAGGTTCTTCGATATAACTAGAACTTTCTATTATTCTTTTTTTTACCGTTTCTTCTTTCTTCTTAGGTGGCGTTTTGTTTATTTCCTTTTTTACTGTTTCTTTTTTCTTAGCTGATGTTTTATTTATCTCTTTTTTTATTGGTTCTTTTTTCTTAGCTGATGTTTTATTTATCTCTTTTTTTGTTGGTTCTTTTTTCTTAGTTGATGTTTTTTTTACTTCTTTTTTTATTGATTCTTTTTTCTTAGTTGATGTTTTTTTTATCTTTTTTTTAATTGAATGATTATTCTTCCCTTTCTCAGGCGAATTCTTTTTAATCTGTTTCTTTTTTTTGTTATTTTTTTTATCCTTTTCCATTTTATTCACCTATCTTCCTATATATTTTTTATTAATTATACAACTTTCTTTCCCATTATTATTTAGAATAATCTAATTACATCATTAATTGTGATGAATAATACTAATAATATTAATAACCAAAAGTTTATTATATGTTTTTTATTCCTTTTATAGTTTGAGGATATTTTTTCTTTTGTTGTTATCATAGATAGAATATTACCCCCATCAAAGTATGGTAAAGGTAGTAATGTTAAAATACTTATATTTATATTTAAATAGACTATAAGATAGAGAATATTTAAAATATTGTTTTTAGATTCTATTCCAATAGAAGAGTAAATACTTATCGGTCCATTTAAATGATGTGCAGTCATTCTGCCTGTTAATATATATTTTGTTGTCATAAACATTTGTCTTATTAACATTTTTGTAGTTGGAAAAACAGATTGAAGTTTTTTTCCTCTATCATACTCTTTTTTTATTTTAAACTTTATTCCCAGTGGGTTTTGATTTTGTTTGTTCTTATTAATTTCCTTTATTCTATAGGTGTGATATAAGCCACTTTCTTTTTTTACTTTAATTTTTATTGTATTTTTATCATTAAATATTAAATATAGACTAATATCATTTATATTTTTTACTTTAGAATCATTAATTTCTGTAATAATATCTCCTTTATCTAATCCTACGTTATAAGCAGGAGAATTTTTTTCAATACTTAATATTTTAGTGTTACTACTAGGCACACCCCAAACTAGTACAATCATTAATAAAATAGTTATGGCAAAAGTTAAATTGAAAATTGGCCCCATCAATATAACTAATACCTTTTGCCACCCTTTTTTTGAATTTAATTTTTTCTTATTAGTAGTTTTTTTTGCTTCTTCTTTTGCAAAAGAACAATAACCTCCAAGGGGAATCATTCTAATTGAATATTTAGTTTCACTTTTTTTTGATTTTGTATTCCATATTTTTGGTCCTATTCCTACTGAAAATTCATTCACATCAATATCTGTTAATTTGGCAAATAAAAAATGACCTAACTCATGAATTAATACTGTTACTCCTATTAACAGTATTAATAATATTAAATCTACTAATAAATTCATAATTCCTCCTAGATTATTTACTATTTAAAGAATTAATTTCTTTTTTATGATGATCTTTTCTCTTATTATTTTACTATTTATTTATGAAAAATTGAATAATTATTAGGCTTCCTATCATATTAAACTATATTTTTATCTTACCTTTTCTGTTCATTTTTGTCAATAAAAATGATGCTACAAAAAAACAACAGACCTCATTCTGTTGTTCATTTAAAATCATATTTTTTATTTTATTTCTGTGATTTCTACTTCGTATGATCCATTAGGTGATTCAACTGTTACAATATCTCCTACTTTATGGGTTAATATTGCTTTAGCTATTGGAGATTCATTAGAAATTTTACTTTCAAATGGATCAGCCTCTTGACTACCTACTATTTTATATTCATCTGTTTCATCATCATCTATATATTTAATCGCAACTGTACTTCCTAATCCTACTACATCTTTTGGAATATCAGTAATAATTGAAACATTTTCTAGCATTTTCTCAATTGTTTTAATTCTTCCTTCTATTTGGGCTTGTTCATCTTTAGCGGCATCATAATCTGCATTTTCTGATAAATCCCCAAGACTTCTTGCTTCTTTAATAGAAATGATATTTTCAGGACGTCTTACATTAATTAAATTATCTAATTCGGCTTTTAATTCTTCTAATCCTTCCTGTGTTAAATATACTGTATTACTATTTTTACTTGCCATTTTCTTCACCTCATTAATATTCATATATGTTTTATACATAACATTGCTTAATTATACTACAAATATTAAAAAAAAGCAACAAATTTTAATCTATTTTCATGATTTCACTTAGGAGTAGTTCATCTGTCATACCAGCAATAAAATCTAATACCATTCTTTTATTTGTTGTATTTTCTAGGTATTGTTTTGATTGATTATTTAAGAAAATATGATAAATAATATTGTCTTTTTCTTTTGTTTCTAAAATATTTAAGTAGTAGCTATATAATTTATTCATTCCCTTTTCATAATATGCACGTTCTTGCTCACTCATTGATTTTATATAAATATTTTGGTGATTGAATTTTTTTAAATCAAGCAAAGCTTTAAATACTTTAGGACTTATTTTTATATATGGTTTATTCATACTTTCATTAATAATATCTGTTGTAATGGTGTTAATGATTTCTTTATTAGAATTTCCTAATATATCTGTAATTTCTTTTGGTAGGTCTTTTCTTTCAAATAGTCCTAAATTAATAGAATCTTCTATATCTCTTCCAACATAGGCAATCATATCAGATATTCTTACTACACATCCTTCAAGAGTCATTGGAGAACATTTACTAGTGTCTATCAAATTCGTATAGCTTTCATTAAATTCTTTTAAAAATTCTTTTTGGTCTTTTTTCATTGGCTTATAAATGGGTTCTAATATTTCACCATTATGACACATAATTCCATCTAATACTTGAACGGTTAAATTTAGCCCTTTTCCATTATTTTCCACAAACATATAATGCCTTACACTTTGAATATTATGGGCGAAGTATTCTTTTGTTTCTCTTAATGATATTTCATTTAAAATGGCTTCTCCAGCATGTCCTAGTGGCGTATGACCGATATCATGACCTAAAGCTATTGCCTCAATTAAATCAGTATTTAGCCTTAAGGCTCTTCCTATTGTTCTAGCGATTTTACTGACAAACTGAACATGAACAATTCTTTTTGATATATGATCATTTTCTTTAAATGAGTATACTTGTGTTTTATTCATATATCTTGTATAAGATAGAGCATGAATGATCCTGTCTGTATCCCTTGCAAAAGGTGTTCTTAAATCATCTACTTCTTTCTTTAGGCGATAAGCATCTAATGATTTTGTTGCATATTCTGATAAATTATCATCTATTAACAAAAAATTTTTTTTGGCTATTTCTAAATTTTTATTCATATTTATCTTGTACCTCTTTTACTTTTTCTAATTTTTCTTCAAAACTTTTATATATGAGCTTAAATCTCTTACCTAATCCAAAATATAATTATTAACTGAGAAAATATCAATAGTTAAATTTGTTATTATTTTCTTTATTTTAGTTGAATCCAATATACCATTTTTTTCTATATTATAAATCTATCTACATATTCTGATCGATTTCTTTATTACCTTCTACTTAATTTATATAATGGAACTTGAGCATTTTTTTATTTACAATTATCCTTTTTTATTAATCTAATCATTGAGTATTCTTCTATTTTTATATTCGTATTTAAACCGATATAATATATTTTATCTGGATGTCTTGCAACATTAATTTGTTCTTTTTCCTCATCATATAGTTTTTCTACTATAAACTCTATATTCTTTCCACTTGGTGTAAATAGTTCTACTTGATCTCCTACTTTAAAATAGTTTCTTTCATATATTTTTACTAATTTATTTTCTTTATCATAGGAAATTACTTGGCCTAAATAGTCCTGATTAGATATTTCTTGTCTACCTGTATAATATTGATCAGTTTCATCTGCTTGATGGTCAAAATATTGAGTAGAGGTTTCTCTATTGGCTACCTTAGAAAGTATTTCTATTTGCCTATTTAGTATTTCTTCTGTCAACGTTTTGTTATTGTAATGATCTATAATCTTTCTATATGAACCAATTACTGTTGCTAAATAATAAAGGGATCTCATTCTACCTTCTACTTTAAAGCTTTTTACTCCGATATCAATTAAATCGGGAATATATCTTGCTAAATTCAAATCTTTTGTGGCCATAGTAAAATCCTCATCATTGTCTGTTTTAAAATTAAAGCGACATACTTGGGCACAACCTCCACGATTGGCATCTCGATTTGTAACATAATTGGATAAAGCACATCTCCCACTAAAACAGGTGCACATTGCTCCATGAATAAATATTTCTATCTCCACCTTTGTTTTGTCTATTATTTCTTTTATTTCTTCTTTGGAAAGTTCTCTTGCTAAAACTACTCTATCTATTCCCTCATTTTTAAAATATTCTACTGCTTTATAATTAGTTGTTGAATTTTGGGTTGATAGGTGAACTTCTACTTGGGGATAGTTTTCTTTGATGTAACTAATTAAAAAAGGATCACTTACGATAAAGGCATCGATTCCTGTTTGAACAACTTCTTTAATATAGTCTTCTACACCATCCATATCTTGGTTATGAAAAACAATATTTAAGGTAAAGTAAACTTTTTTTCCCAATTGATGAGCAAAAGTACATCCTTCTATTAATTCTTCAATTGTAAAATTTGTTGCATTTGCTCTTAACCCATATTTTTCTCCCCCTAGATATACTGCATCTGCCCCATATAATAAATCTATTTTTAGTCTTTCTAAATCCCCTGCTGGTGCAAGTAGTTCTACTTTATTCATCTTTCTTCACCCTATATATCGTTTCTTTATTCAAAAAACCTGTACTGTTTCCGATTAAATCATATATTTCATCTACTTTAGCATTTTCTTTTTTATTTTTATCAATTATCGTTAAAATTCTTTGGAAGATATGATGGTCTATTCCATCCTCTATCAAAATTAAATAAGAGAAATCTACTTTTTTTAGTTGTTCTAGAGCCTCTATATGATTTAATATTTTAGCGTATTTAAAGACTGTTCCAAACTTTGTTTCTTGAACCAAATATTTCTCTTTTGTTAGTCTTTCTTCTACTTCTAAATATTCTTTATTTTCTAAACTATGCATTTTATGATAATTGGTAATTAATTTTCTCTTACTAGTTGCTACTATTGGATAGGAAATCATGGTAAACATCGGAATAATTTTTGATTTTTCTTTTATTTCCAGTATTTCTTTTAGTGTAATTTCATTAGATAAGCAGGCATATTTTACTCCTCTATTATAATAATAATTACATGTTTTATAGTTTGTTATCATATGGGTTGCATTCCAAACTAGATCTGTTTTTAGATTTAGTTCTTGTTTTAATTTTAAAAGTGCTAAATCATAAAAGAAAATTCCTGTTATTTTTAACTGTTCTATTTCCAGTAATACTCTTCTTAAACTTTCTATATCTTGATTGAATATCATTCTATTTATGACAAGAAAAATTTCTTTATCGAAGTGTTTCTGAATCTCTAAAATTTCCTCTAATGTATAATCTGTTTCATAGTCTATTGAATAATCCCTTAATGGAAGAATGACTCCGTCTATATTTTGATATTCTTCAATTTTTTTTGTGGGTTTTATTAGTATTTTCATCTAATCACTTCCGTACATCTATATTACCGCAAAAAGAAAAAAAAGAAAAGATTTTATCTACTAAGAAATTATTCTTTTCTTTTATTTATTTTAAGTTATTATCGTAAAATTATTTTACTTTTATAAGTGGCATATTCACTTAATGGCATATGATAATCTGGCTTTACTTCCCCTACAATTTGTTCTAAATAGTTTCTTGAATTACAATTAGCTTTCACCCAATTAGATAATTTTTTTAATTCATCCTTATTTATCTTTGAATCAAACTGATTTTGTTTAATCATTTCATAATATAAAAATTTTGCTATAACGAAATTTAAAGTTCTCCTATTAAATCATCTACACTACTTGTTGAGGTTTTAATTGCATATTTATCCCATTTTTCTACAATAAAAATTTAAATAGATAATTATTACTAGATATTATTTTGTATGTACGTTATCTATAAATAACTTAATATTTAATAATAATTATTAAAATATAATATTAATATGAAAAAGTACTAATTAAAAATTATTAGTACTTTACAAAATATATTTATAATTCATTAATTGCATTATAAATATCATTCCAATTATATACTTTACGTATTTTATCATCTTGATAAAATTTATTGTATTGTGTATTAAACATTAGTATTTTGATATGGTCTTTTAAAATTTCAATATTACTAATAGAATCTTCTAACATAATATCAATATGATTATCTAAACAATTATTTAGTTTGTTTAAATTAGAAAATATGAGTTTATCATATATTATATTGTTTTTGTTTAACCATTTTATAATTAATTTTTCCATGTTTTTTTGTCTTTTCTTACCACTTTTTATAATTGGCTTATCATATGTTCTTGCTGTAATAATAATGATATAATTCCCTTCATTTCTTAACTTTTTTATTACCTCACTGGCTGAGGTTCTAACTTCTACATTTTCGGCATAATCCTCCCAATATCTATCCCAAAATTTTTCATTATCTTTCTTAGTAAAAAAGCCATAAATAGTATTATTATCCATTTTCTCGTCAAAGTCTATATTATTTTCTTTTGCATACTTCTTACCAAATACAGAAATATAGTTTTCCATATCGGTAAGAACACCATCAATATCTATTCCTATATTCATGAATACTAAACTGTTTCCGTTCTTCTAGAATAAATTCTATATTTTCTCTACTATAATTTTACATTGATGATGATTTAAATCTTGTTCTTCTGATGTTAAATCTTCCTTTTTGATGATTTCTTCTGCAAGTGTTTCTTGTTTTACATATTCTTGATAAGACTCTAACATTTTATCAATATCTTCATCTCCTTGATAATAAACTTTGATATGATCAGTAATAACAAAATCAGCATCTTTTCTTAAACTTTGAATTGTACGAATCATTTCTCTAGCAAGCCCTTCTAATATTAATTCATCATCTAAATTCGTATCTAAAACAACACAAGTTTTTTCATTGCTACATGATGCATAACCATCTTTTTGTTTTAAGGAAATGATGACTGTTTCTTCTGTTAAGGTTAATTTTTCACCATCTAAATTGATTTCTAATCCTCCATTTTTTATTTTTTCTACTTCCTCATTTCTAAAGTCTTTAACAATTTCTTGTAATCGTTTAATTTTTGGTCCTAAGGTACGACCTAGTTCTTTAAAATTTGGTTTGACAATATATTCTAGATAGTCACTCATATCTTCTTTAAATTCGATGTTTTTTACATTTAATTCTTCTTTTATTGCACTAATAAGATCTTTTAAAACGATTTGATTATTAGCTGGTAAAATTAGATTTCTAATTGGTTGGCGAACTTTGATATTGACTTCTTCACGGGCATATCTTCCTAATGAACAAATATCTCTTACCAAATCCATTCTTTCTTCTGTTTCTACATCTATTAGGTTTTCTTGACATATAGGATAATCTGCTAAATGAACAGATTCCTCATTCGTTAATTTTTGATAAATTTCCTCTGTTAAAAATGGAGTAATTGGAGCACATAGCTTACATAGTGTAGTTAGAACTTCATAAGTAGTTAAATAAACAGCTTTTTTACTATCTGTAAGGGATGAATCCCAAAATCTTCTTCTATTACTTCTAATATACCAATTAGATAAATCATCATTTAGAAATGGAACAATCAACTTAGTTGCTTTATTTAGATCATATTCTTCTAATGCATGTGTAACATTTTTAACTAATTTGTTTAGTTTAGAAAGTAGCCATCTATCTATAAGCTCACGTTTTTCTACTGGAATATTATACTCTCTTGGATCAATATGATCGGCATTGGCATACATTTCAAAGAAAGAATAAGCATTCTTAAAGGTAGATATGTATTTGGAATAGACTTCTTTGACACCATTTTCATCGAATCTAAGAGGAGTCCAAACTGGAGATGTATATAGCATATAAAATCTAATTGTATCTGCTCCATATTCTGTCATAATTTCTATTGGATTAATAATATTTCCTACAGATTTACTCATTTTTTTTCCATGAGCATCTAGCATCATATCATTAACTACAACATTTTTAAAGCTGGATTTGCCACTAATTAGTGTAGATAAAACTAAAAGTACATAAAACCAACCACGAGTTTGATCAACTCCTTCTGCAATAAAGTCAGCTGGAAATTGGGTTTCCAACAATTCTTTATTTTCAAAAGGATAATGGTACTGTCCATATGGCATAGCTCCAGAATCAAACCAAACATCCATTACATCTAGTACACGATTCATACTTTTTCCACATTCTGAACACTTGATATGAATTTGATCAACATAAGGTCGATGAAGTTCTAGACTTTCGATATCAATCTCTTCAAGTGCTTTATCTTTTAATTCTCTACGGGAACCTATTGTTTCAAAGTGCCCGCAGCAACAAGTCCATATTGGCAGTGGGCATCCCCAATAACGATTTCTAGAAATTCCCCAATCAATCATATTTTCAAGCCAGTTCTTAAACCGTTTTTCACCAACATAGTTAGGATACCAATTGATTTTGTTATTCTCTTCGATAATCTGTTCTTTATATGCTGTATTTTTAACATACCAAGCTGGTTTTGCATAATAAACTAGTGGTTGCTTACATCTCCAACAATGTGGATAATCATGTACTATTTTCATTTTTTTAAATAGTTTATCTTCTTCTTTTAGGTATTTAATAATATCGATTTCTAATTCAGGATCAGTTACTAATCTTCCTTGCCAAGGTCCTTCAGTATAACAACCATCTTTTCCGACTGGATTAATAAAAGTAATATTCGCATTCGTTGCTACTCTATTATCGTCTACTCCATAAGCAGGAGCGATATGGACAATTCCTGTACCATCACTTGCGGTAACATAGTCATCAGCAAGAATTTCAAAGGCTTTCCCTTCTACTTTGACAAAGGGCATTAATTGTTCATATTTTAATCCAACTAGATCAGTTCCATGATAGGTTTTTTGTATTTCGTACTCTTCTCCTAAAACAGTATTTGCTAAATCTTTAGCAACAATAAAGTGGTATCCTTTGCTTGATGCTTTAATATATTCTAGTTTGGGATTCACACATAAGCTAACATTGGCCATTAAAGTCCAAGGTGTTGTCGTCCATACTAGAACATAAGTATCTTCATTTACTAATTTAAAGGGTACAATAACGGTATTAACTGAAACTTCTTTATATCCTTGAGAAACTTCATGTGAAGCAAGTTCTGTTCCACATCTAGGACAATAAGGCAAAACTTTATTTCCATAGTAAATTAATCCTTTTTTATTTAATTGATCTACTATCCACCATTCAGATTCAATGAATTCATTACTACAGGTAACATAGGGATTATCACAATCAATAAATTGCCCCATCATATCGGTTACTTTCTTTACTTCATCAATATTGGTTGCTGTTTCATTTTTGCATTCTTCGCAGAATTTTTCAATACCTAATTTTTCAATGTCTGTTTTAGATTTAAACCCTAATTTTTTTTCTACATTTACTTCAATTGGTAGTCCATGTGTATCTAATCCTATTTTTCTTAACACTCTGTATCCTTGCATCGTTTTAAACTTACAAAAAGAATCTTTTATTGTCTTTGCAAAAACATGATGTATTCCTGGTTTAGCATTGGCATAAATTGGTCCATCATAAAATACAAAATTATTTTTTTGATCTTTTGTGTCTATACACTTATTTAAGATATCAATCTCTTTCCACTTTTTAACTAATTTACTTTCTACTTCGTGGATTTTTCCATTATCTAATTTTTCAAATTTCATTTTAGTCACCTCTTTTTGATTAACCTATTATAACAAAACTATAATATATTACGAATATCAATAAAAATATTATTCCTTCTTTTCTACTTAATTTATGATCTTTAAAACTAAAAACGAATAATAGAAATGATGAGAGGAATAATACCAATAAATCAATATAATTAAATGTTATTGATGGTATTGTTCCAAATATTACTAAGGGAATTCCTAGTACTATACCAATATTAAAAATATTACTTCCTACTACATTTCCAATTGCAATATCATACTCCCCTTTTTTTGTTGCCATCATACTAGTTACAAGTTCTGGTAAGCTAGTACCAAAAGCAATTATTGTAAGAGAAATCATTCTCTCACTAACTCCTAGGCTTTTGGCGATAAAACTTGCTGCATCTACAACAGCATTACTTCCTAATACTAAACAGATAATTCCTATTATGGTGAAAAAAATTGATTTAATTACTCCATATTTTGCTTTTTCTTCCTCTACCTCTTTTTTATTTCTCATTACTGATAATAAATAATAAACAAAGACTAAGAAAAATAATAGAATAATAATTCCATCTGACCTAGTCAGAGCATTACTTGCTGTATGAACTAGAAACTGGTCGCTAATTAAAACTATTAATAGTGTTGAAATTAGTATGGTTATTGGTAATTCTTTTTTGACTGTTGCATTTTTTACATTTAATGTATGAATGCAACTTGATATTCCCAGTATTAATAGAATATTTAGAATATTACTACCAATCACATTTCCTAGAACAATATCTCCACTATCACTCATCATTGACTTTACTGATACAGCAAATTCTGGGGCACTTGTACCAAAAGCAACGATTGTTAAAGCGATTAGCATTTTTGATAAATGAAAGTTTTGTGCAAGTGATGATGCTGCATCTACAAATAGATCTGCTCCTTTAATTAAAACTATAAACCCAATAATTAAAATTATAATATGAATAACCATATTTCCTCCTTTTAATTAAAAAATAGCTATAAATTTAAGGACGAATTATCGCGGTACCACCTTATTTTATAGCTACTCTATACACTTTATTCTCTTAACGCGAGATACGATTTTAGCTTATCCCTAAAATGCACTTGAAAGTGATCTAAAATATTTTACTTGTTACTTTATTTCACCTAACTAAAGCTCTCTATAAACTTTCCAATATTTTCGTCTTTCGCATTTGCTTTCTTTGTTACTATAACATAATTTTTCTATCTTTTCAATTATTTTATTAAAAAACAAGCAACCTATTCGCTACTTGATCATTCTAGTTCATCAATTTATTCTATTATTACTTGTCGCTATTGTATAATTATCTTTAATTTCCTTTTAAATATCTTTATATTTAGGAAGTCTTTTTATTTTCTGTTCCAATCATGATATTTATAATGATTTTTTTGTTTTATCTATGGCATTACTTATAAACCAATTTGTTTCTTAACGATTATATTTATTAGACTCCTAATTCAATTTTTAGTTTACCAGTTAAAATCGTCATCCTCTTCTTCATTTTTTTTAGATTTTGTAGTTGCTTTAGTAGGTGTTGTCTCTTCTGATATTTTTCCTTCTACATTTACATTATTTGGTGTACATAAAAAGATCCCTCCACCTAATTTTTGCAAATCTCCTCCTATTGCATATATTGTTCCACTTAAAAAATCTACAATTCGTTTTGCTTGATCTGGTGTTACTCTTTTTAAATTTACTACTACTGCATTTCTAGATTTTAGGTAATCTGCTATTTGTTGTGATTCTGAATAAGCACGTGGTTCTAGTAACATCATTTTGGAACCAGCTATTCCATTTTCTTCGTGATATGTTTCACGTGATGTTGAGTAAAATTCTTCATCAATTGAAACTTCTTCTTCTGCTACTTCTTCTCCACCAAATATATTTTTTAGTTTATCTAATGCCATAATTCAATCCTCCATATTCTTATATTTTTTTAACTATATAGTATTATAGCATACTTTTTTTTAAGATAAAAGCTTTTTTATTAGGGATTTTAAATATCTAGTCTTTTCTTTTTGATTTTTGGTTTTAATCTCCTTTTTTCTTTTTTCATCACTGATTCGTTCACCATTAAGTAAATGATACTAATTCCTAATATAATTAAAGATGTAAATAATAGATTATTGAGAAAAATTTTTATATATGGATATAAGATACTTTCTAGAAATTTATTTGCTATATTAGTGGTTATTGATTTGGGTGTAAAAATAGAGATTAGTAGTTCTAAAAAACTACAAATTATTGTTGGAATAAAAATATATGGAAGTAATCTTTCTTTATTTAATACCAACTCTATTAATATGCATATAATTAGTAGACATAGTAGAATTACCTTAAATTTATAACTTAAAAAATATCTAACTATTTTGATTTTTGTTGGAGAAATATTATTTATATTACTTCTAATTATATTCTCTATTGTTAATATTTTAGAACTATTATAATTTAGTATCTTTATTATTTTTTCTTTTTCTTCTTGTTGCAAATTTATCTTTTCGATATCTTTTTTTATCAAGTTATTTATATCATTGATTGTATATGTTTTTGAGATATTACCTGTTAATAAGAATTTAACTTCTGTGTAAATTATTTTAGTTGTAATTTTTTCAAAAAAATCTTGTTTATAAATTTTATTGATGTTTTCTCTACTAATTCCTTCTTGTTGTAATGATATATAAATTGAATCATATGTTTCTTTTAGTTCATTTTCTTTCATCTTAATGTTTACTAAATCTATGTATTTTATATTAGAGGCTACTTTACTTATTGTCTTGTTTTTCATTATTATATTGATATTAATAATTATTGTTAATCCTAATAATGATATTAGAATAATTATTGATAATATAATGGATATTACTTTTTTCATCTTATCACCTATTTTTATTATAACATAAATATTTTATTCTCTTATTATCAATAGATTTTTTTATTAATTTTTTCAGTGAAAAAGAGTAAATAAATTTGTTTAGTTAAAATTTTACAGACAAGGTTCTGGTGATTATCTTATAGTATGAGTAAATTAAATGAAGAAATAATGATTCTTTTAGCCGTTCTTACAAAAGCCTTGATTTACAATCTTGTTTTTGAGTATCATTCTATCTGTATTTTCTATCCATTCACTATCTAGACTAATAGTTATGTTACCCACAATTAATTTACATTCTTAAACATATTAACAATAACAAATTTTACCATCTTTATATTTTTTCTTAATACAATTGTTATTTAAATTATTATTATAGCCAGAAAGGTTAGTTCCATCAATAAATAGTTAAAAGTAGCCATCATATTTATATTTATTAAACATTTTTGAGCGGATTAAAGTTTTTGGATATTCCTATTGATTTGTTCATAAATACATATTGAATTGTTTCTTAATAAGGAAGTTCTTTTAAATTTTGTTTACAAATTTTAGATATATTTTTAATACAATTATCTGTATCAAAAGTATCTGTGAAAATATCTGTCATAGTAGTTATTCTACATAACAATGTGAATAATCTAGCAACACAAATAGCTTTCATTGTATAAGTCATATAACTTTGATGTCTTGTATCAGTCAAATTATCAAACATGGTTAATAACTCAGGTAAATATCTAGATATAATGGTATATAATTCCTTTATTAGATCTTTATCTTTTCTTAGTTCTCTTCTTTTTTCTATTCATTACTACATATGGCTTTTTTATTATGTAGTAATTATATCAGATTTTCTTTGCGAAATTTTTTTACTGTAATTTTTAAAAAAGTATTGTCAAGTATTCTTTGTTTTGATATACTTTTATTGTTTCATTTATTTGGCGCTGTAGCTCAGTTGGCTAGAGCAATCGGTTCATACCCGATAGGTCGAGAGTTCGAATCTCCCCGGCGCTACCAGATTGACAGGAAACTCGAACTTTCGAGTGACAATAAAAATACGACTTATCAAAAAGTCGTTTTTATGTTATTATGAATATGTCAATATAAAATAAAAAAGTTACATTTTATTGTAAAAATCAGATGTAATCCCTTGAAGAATAGCATTTGAAATAAACTAATGTTGAAATCAGATGCTTTTATTATTTTAGAAGTAAAATAATTACAACTAAGAATAGGAGTGCAAGATTTATTATACTTCTAGAGGTATAATAAATCAAAAATATAGAAAAGAAAAAAAACAGCCTTTTGGAATGATCTTTCCTTAAAATTGATTATACGAGTATTATGATTTTACAAAGCTATTTATCTGACTTTCTCTATATAAAAATAATTTTAGTAATATCAATTTTACTGTTTTTTTCTCATCCATGTTATAATACAATCATTTTTTTACTTATGTAGTGGATAATATTAAAACTATTTTTGATTTATGGAATATTAAGATGAAACTCCATAAAGATTGCTCCATTTCTACAAGAAATCCTATCCTGGATGTTATCGTATCACCTTATGGAATAAAAGGAAGTTACCAAGAGATAGTTGCTAGGAATTAATGAAAAGGAACAGATGGAGTTTTTAAATTGTGAATGTTTTGTCGAAGTTAAAGCTTTGTTATATTAATCTTGTAAAATGATATATATATAATTACCCATTAATTTGAAACTATTTAAGAAATAGAAAAGATGATCAATATTTTTTATGTGGAAGTTTTTACTTATTATATAATTATTGTTGTTATAAGAAAATGATCCATAAAAATAATATTTATAATTTAAATTAGGACATTCTTTGCTATTGTATTGATAAGACTATTTATCAACTTTTAAGACAAAAGATCTATCTCTTTCTGATGTTTAGTTTAAATATTATCAAGATTTTCTGGGAATAAAAGTAAGTTCTAGTAGCTAAGAGTGAATTGGATTAATGATTTGTTTATTAAAGATAAAGAAATAATATTATCTATCTATAGAATAAATAATATAATTTAGTAAATAATGCTTGTATAAATGGACTTCTTATTTTAAATTTTGGATTTTCTTTTGTCATTTCTTTTATTATTTTATTTACTAATTTGTCAATATTCTTATTTTCAATTAAATTGAATAATTTCTTCTGTGATTGAGTTATTTTTTTTCTATCATTATAAAATATATTTTTCGTCTTTAAAAATTTTTCTTTATTTTCTATCATTACTTCATTAAAGCCAGTTTTATAAGCACCTGGTTCAATTAAAGAAATCGTAATATTAGTACCTGATTCTTTTAGTTCCTTTTTTAGGGTAAAACATAACATAGATAATGCTGCTTTAGAGGAAGTGTAACAAGAAAGATAAGGAAGTGGTAGCATTCCTGCAAGTGAGGAAGTTACAAAAATTTTTCCTTTTTTCTTTTGTTGTTTAAAATTCAAATAAGCCTTTCTTACTACCTCCATTGTTCCAAAAATATTTGTTTCATAATTTTCTCTTAATACATCTACTTCCATTGCTAGAAGAGTTCCCCCATTTCCTATTCCAGCATGGGCCCATACTATGTCATAATCTAATTTATCTAATAATTGTAAATCATCTTTATTTGTAATATCTAGTTTATAGGGCACAATATTTAATTGTTCTTTTTTTATTTTCTTTTTTAAGGTCTCTAATTGTTTACTTGTATGAGTACAAAGATAAATTTTATGACCTAGTTTAGAAAGTTTGGAAGCTGTTAAATAAGCTATTCCTCCCCTTCCACCTGTTATTAAAATTTTCATGATCTCACCATTTTTAGTATTTCCGGAAAATAAAAAAAGAAACTATAATTTTTCTTTTTTATTTTACCTTTACTTTTTGTTTTTCACCTTTGTTCTGATTACATAGCCTAGTATAGCAGCATTTTGAATACTCTTGGTAAAGATCTATATTCTTACTTTCAGTTGATATTAAGGCATTCATTTCCTCTAATAGTGCTTGTTTTCCTTTGGTTCTAATGTATTCCTGGGCACCATCATTTTCTGTAAAACATAAAATAGCATCTTCATATTTGTCCATTCTATCTATATGTGCTACAATTATATAAATCAAATATGTTGCTCGTTCTGGTAGTTCATCATACCCGTAACTTTTTAATGTTTTATATATGGCTTCTTCTAAACTTTTTACTTGGTTACTTTTTTTCATTTCTTTTTCCTCCTTATTGTATCCTTTGTATAACAATAATTCGAATATTCTTGATAAAGAATATCTAGGTTACTTATATCGATGTCACAGTGTTCAGTAGATACTATATTACGTATTTCTTGTAATAGATTTTCTTTTCCGGCATTTCTAAGGTATTCTTGTACTCCATTGTTTTTTGGAAAACATAAAATAGCATCCTCATATTGATCCATTCTGTCTATATGTAGCAATAAATAGTATATTAATATCTCTATTTTATTAGAATTTTTTTTATAATCGTATACTTTTACGGTTTCATATATTGCTTCTTCTAAACTAGTTACTATTCGATTATTATTTTCTCTTTTTCCATTTAACTGATCAATAAATCCTTGATTTATTTCCTCCTTAGAAAGTATATTAACATCTTTTGGAAGATTATTCAAATAAGATCGAAATCGGTTAAAAATTTCTATACTTTTTCGATTATTATTATCAGAGGTAATGATTTCGGTTTGATATTGCAAATCTTTTTTTGCAAACCAATCAAAGTTTAATTTTTCTAATAACATTATTTGTTTATCAGTGAGTACACCTTTTATCCTTCCCCTATATTTTCTTCTTTGTGTATCTATCCAATCCAAATTTACTTCTAATTTTTCTTTTCTATTATAGTGATTATAATAATTTTCAAGTAAAGAATAATTTATATTCCATCTATATTCATTAAGATCCCAAATCATTTCTATATCATTTAACTTTTTTTCTCTAGCTTTACTCAATCTAGATTCTTTGTAAGCTTCCCTTTGATATATTATCTTATTTCCTAAATCAAATCCTTCAGGGTCTTCTTCATAACCATTTTTTGTTCTGAAATTACTAGGAACATCTAAGTTACCATGATGAAGATAATATGACTTTGCTAAATTATACATTTTATCCCATCTGTATTCATGAATATCCCAAATCATTTCTATATCATTTAATAATTTTATTTGTCTGTCTGTCAAATTATAATTTTCGTTTTCAATATAACCATATCTTTGTTTAGATAACCATCTTCCTATATCAAATCCTTCAGGGTCTTCTTCATAACCATTTTTTGTTCTGTAGCTACTAGGAACATCTAAGTTACCATGATGAAGATAATATGCTTTTACTAAATTATAAGGTGTTATCCAATTTGATTTTCTTCCTCGCATTTTTCTATACCGCCTCTTTTTAATATGCATATTATATCGTATTTACTCGAAAAAAGCAAATATCTTATGATATTTACTTATGAATTCTAACTATAGTAAAGGAAACTCCTTTTTTTTCATTTTTAACAAAAATATTATAACCAATGATATTCAGGGTCTTTTTGACTATTGAAAGACCTAAACCAAATTCACCTTTGATTCCTTTCCGAAACGGAGTAAAGATTCCTTCAAGTAATTCATTGTCTATATTTGATCCATCATTATATAAAATTAATTTATTTTGTTTAGCAGTGATTTTGATTGTTTTCCTAGCATATCTCATAAAGTTATTTAATAAATTGTCTAGAATTGTTTCCCAATGCTCGTTTGTTCCAACAAATTTTGATTTGTGATCTATAGTAACTTTAAATTCAATATCTTTTCTTTTCCATTTGAATTTATTTACTTCATCAGTAATCATTTTTTCCATATCAATGGGAATAATTTCTACTTTACTACTTTTAAGATAATCTAGTTTATTTAAGTAAAGAAGTGAGTGTACTTTTGTTTCTAATTTTTCTGTTTGATCTTTGATAATTTGAAGTGCATTAGTGGGATCTTCAACCTTATCATCGACCGCTTCGATATATGATTTTATCACTGTGAGAGGTGTTTTAAAATCATGTGAAATATTTTGATACATTTGATTGCGATATTCCTCCTGACTTTTTAAGGAAATTCGCATATCTTCCATTGCTAAACCTAAAGATTTTATTTCATCTGATGTTTTAAAGTCTATTTTATGGTTATAATCTGAGTTATCAATATTATCTACTTTTTCTTTTAGATGTTCTATTTTTATGACAATAATAGAAATCCAAATACCTAATATTAATCCTATTAAAAGAAAAGTTCCTAATACTATTGGTAATATGGCATTTAAAATTTTTTCTTTTATTTCTTTGATATATGAGTCATCTGTTAAAGCAATTTTTTTTATACCATTTTTTTGTATTTGATAGTAATAATAAGTCCTATGTTTATAGCTAAATTTACCATAAGTATCTTTAATATATTTAATTAGTTCATTTGTATTTTTGGTTTTTAAGACTTCTGATAAATTATCACTACTGACTATCTGATCATTGATCATATAAAGATAGGCTATTGTAGATGGAGTTAGATCTTTATTAAAGTTAGACTGCATTAATTTTAAGGGTTCACTAAGATAGGAATAGATATTTTCTTCTGCAACAGGAATTAGTGTCTTTGGTAAAACAATTCCTAATGAGATAAAGACTATAACAAAAATGGATATAATAATAAATGATAATTGTTTACTAAGGGTTGCATTTTTATAACTCATGATAAGCGATATCCAAACCCATAAATTGTTGAAATTTTTAGTTTTGGCATTTTCTTTCTTAATCTTCGTACTAAGTCATCTACTACTCTATCTGTTCCGAAATAGTCACTACCCCATACTGTGTTTAAAATTTCATCTCTTGAAAAACCTTTTCCTATATTATTTACAAATAATAACAATAGGTCAAATTCTAAAGTTGTGAGATTTAGTTCTTTTTCTTCTTTTAGTGCTATTCTTTTATTCATATCTATTTTATAAATATCATAATTTAGCAAATTATTTTCTTTATTTTTATAGACTCTTTTGATGATGTTGTTTACTCTTAGAACAAGTTCTTTACTGGAATATGGTTTAGTGATGTAATCATCACTTCCAAGCTCTAGTCCTAATATTTTATCTAAATCTTGGTCTCTTGCTGATGTAAAAATAACTGGAACATTAATATCCTTTTTTCTAATTTCTCCAATTACGTCATAACCACTGTAGTCATCTGCAAGCATAATATCTAATATCCATAAATCTACTTTTTGATCAATATAATTAATTGCATCTTTTCCTTTAGTAAAGCATATTACATCGTACCCATCTTTTTCTAGGTAGACTTTAACTAAACTAGAAAGATCCGTTTCATCTTCTACTAAACATATTGTATACATACTATCACCTACTTTTCAATAGTTAGTATATCACTAAATTTTTATTTTTTCTAATCTTATATTCATTACCTCCATTTTGTATATTAATGTATTATTTTATTTTTTTTATCTATTTTTTTCTTATTGGCATCCCTTCCTTTCTACAGCTTTATCATAACTAAAAATTGTCGATTAATTATCAAAAAAGTATGGGAAATTATGGGATTAATAAAGAAAAGAACTATTTTAATAAGTTCTTATATCCCTCTATCAAGTGATTTACATAGGCACAACTCATAAAGCAAATCACTGAATTTTTTTCATTTTCTAATTTATTAATGGTATCTTCAGAAATGATCTCAGCATCTTTTATTTGATCTAATATTGTATGAGAAGTTACTCCCTCATAATCTTCTTGTTTTTCTCTATTACAATCTATTTCTGTTAAATAGACTTTATCTGCTATTTTTAACGATTGAATGAATTCATCTTTAAAATCCTTTGTTCTAGAATATGTATTAGGCTTAAAAACTGCTACTAATCTTTTCTTGGGGTACTTTGCTCTAATTGCTTCTAGTGTTACTTTTATTTCTGTTGGATGATGTGCATAATCGTCGATAATAATGCTATCTTTTATTTTTTCTTCTACAAAACGACGCTTAGCATTTTGAAAGGTTAACAATAACTCTTTTATTTTTTCTATTTCAATATTATGTTTCATACATATAATTATAGCTGCTGTTGTATTTAAAACCATATGCTTTCCATATAATGGTACAGTAAAATTCCCTAACCATTTCTTATTTTGATATAAATCAAAATTCTCTCCCTTTTCTGTTATTTGTTCATTTTTTATTTGATATTCATTGTTTTCACTAAATCCATAATAAATAATAGGAGTTTTTGTTGGTGTTATTTTTCTGATATTTTCATTATCTCCACAGGCTATAATTTCTTCTCTTGTATGATTGGCAAGGACTTCAAATGTGGAAATAATGTCATTTAGATCTTTATAACACTCCATATGTTCTTTTTCTATGTTAGTAATTACAGAATATTTTGGATAATAGGTTATAAAATGTTTGTTAAATTCGTCTGATTCCATAACAAATAGTTTATTTTTCTTATTGGCATAACCATCTCCTGCTCCTATAAAATAATTACAACCTATTGTATGATATAAAATATGTTTGATTAGTGAAGATGTTGTTGTTTTTCCATGTGTTCCTGCTACAGAGATCGTGTCAAATATTTTGGTAATATCACCCATTATTTCATTGTATTTTTTTATTTTTAAACCCATTTCTTTTATTCGTTGAAGTTCTTGATGATCTTCTTTTACAGCAACTGAATAGGTTACAATTGTGTCTTGATCAATAGCATGATTATGTTCGTAATAAATTTTAATCTTTCTATCATCTAGTCCCTTTTGAGTAAACTTATATTCTTTGGCATCGTCATAACCTGTTACTGTATGTCCTAAATCATGTAGGATTTGAGCAAGAGTTGACATTCCTGTTCCTTTTATTCCTAAACAATAATATTTCATCTTTTGCCTTCTTTCTTTTTACTATTATAATATGATTAATTATATGATGATTTACTTTAATGTGGTCAATTTCTTTTCTTCTTCCTCTTTTATGGTACTACTTTTTGTCTCATTTGCTGAGTCCATTTCATCTTGGATTTGATCTACTTTCTCCCAACAACTACTAATATCAAAAGCTGTAATTATATCATCTTTTGCTATTCCTGCTTCATAATTGATATTGATGATATTCATGGATATATTTATAATTAATGGTAAGAAAAAAATAATTGTTGCTGCTATAATTGAATTTAAAAAGGCTTTTAATTTTTTTTTATCATTATCTGGATTTAACATTAATTTTATAAACTGCATGATACCAGATATAAGTAAAACTATGGGAACTACGACTTGAATTAAGGTAAGTGCTCTTTTTATTATCGATAAAATTGTTGCTAAAGTATAGTCTCTACAAATTGATTCTGCTAGATAAATCATTTCATCACCTTCTTTAATTTACTACTCTTCTAATTGTGATTACACTTTTACTTCCATAAAAAGGAGTTTGGTCTTCTACTATTCCTGTTTTAGAACTTTTAGCATGAACAATTTTTAGTCCATCTCCTTGGAACAAAGCAACGTGTTCATTGTAACAAATGATGTCACCTGCTCGTGCATCATTAATACTTGGTACTTCTGTTCCTATTGTTCTGAATGCCGTGGATTGCCTTGGAACATTAATTCCAAAGTTAGCATAAACCAAATGAATAAATCCACTACAATCTGTTCCGTTTGTTAAGCTATTCCCTCCCCATACATAAGGTCTCCCAATAAATTGTTTGGCATAATTGATGATTTTTGTTCCCATTTCTGTATTTTGGGCATTGCTAGAAGAATTTGGACGTTCGAAGGGAGTTATATTCGAGGTATCATTTAGCAAAATATATTTTTTGTATTCGTCTTTTATCGTTGAACTATTGGAGCCACCACTTTCTGCTACAGAATCCATTTCTGCTTGAGTATTTTCAGCAGCTGTCCAACAACTTGATAGATTGAAAACAGTTAAATATTGATCATCTGTTATTCCTACTTCACCTGATTCATTAATGATATTCATCATTGTATTTATTATTGCTGGTAAAAAAAAGATAATAACTGCTGCTATAATTGAGTTAAAGAAGGCTTTCATGCCTTTTTTATCATTATCTGGATTTAACATTAATTTTATAAATCGTAATATTCCTGATATAAGTAAAACGAATGGAACAATGATTTGAATCAGATTAAGTCCTCTTCTTATAATACTTAATATTGTTGCTAAAACAAAATCTGAACAAATATTGGCACTTGCAGTTAAAATAAAAGACATAAAATCACCTCTTTTTCTTTTAAAATTTCTTCTTCTATTATACCTATTTTATTAAAAATTTAAAGTCATTTCTAGTAAAATATTCTTCTTCACCATAAATAGAATATACTTCAAAGGCTCTATATACCATTAGATGAGAGTTTTCTATATAATAGTTTGCCTGATCGATATAATTATTAATATTTCTATTTTCTAAAAAACAGCTATAATTGCATTCGTTTTTTTCAATAAAACCTTTTCTTACTTCATCTACATACTTTTCTTTCATTGCTTTAGCCATAATTTCATTTATTTCGTCATAGGTAATATTAAATTTATCAATAATTTGATTATTTGTTAATAATTTTGCAGAATTCTTTAAATCGAAGACATATGTTTTATAGCGATATTTTAACTGATCATATTGATTAATATCCCTAAAGGTTAGAACTACAGATAAAATATTTTTGTTTTGATTGTAACGATAAGTCACTGTTTTATTCTTATTAGTTGCTTTTAAGTATTCTGTTGCAAGAGTTAAAATCTCCTGATTAACCTTTTTGGCATCTTCTGTTACTAAATTAATATAAGGTACTTTAGCATTATTTTTAGTTGATTCATATTTTGTATACACATATTCTTTACTTTCATCGTCCTTGTAGTTGCTATAGGCTTGATCATTGTTATTTTTTACTATTAATAAAACGATATATAAGATAAGTACTATAATTAATGCAATTAATAATTTCTTATTATATTCAATTTTTTTTAGATCATTCATTTTACTCATTCCTTTTACTGATTGCTATGCCATCTCCTACTTCATAAAAAGTTGTTGTGTATTCTTTGTTTTCTTTTAAGAAGTTAATATAATCGTTAATCTTTCTAATTAAGCCTCTTAGATTTTTACTTTCAATTTCTTCTAAGTTCTTTTTAGTTAATCCATGAAAATTGATATTATCTGTTGTAATATATCCATCTTTTTTTAGATTATCTTTAAATTTTAGAAAAAATCTTTTATTTTGTGCCTTAGCAGCATCAATAAAGATTAGATCATATTTTTGTTGTAGGTTCACTTCACTTGCATCATTGAAAATTATCGTGATTTGTTTTTCTAAGTCTAATTTTTTGATATTTTTTGAAGCTTCTAAGTATCTTTCTTCATCTCTTTCAATTGTTGTTATTTTAATTGAAGGATCTACTAAAGCCATTTTTATAGTGGAGTATGCTATTGCTGTTCCTATTTCTAAAATATTTTTTATCTTATTTTCTTTAATCAATTTAATTAAAAATTCTATTCCATCTTCTTGCATAATGGGAATATGATTAACTTTGGCATATTCTTTTATTTTTTCTAATTCCTCTACCATATCCAGTTTCCCGCTTCCTTTATTTCTTGAACTTTCTTTAAATGTTCATTGCTATTTTTAGTATAAAAAATATTTCCTAGTTTATCTGCTACAAAGTAGTAATATGAACTTGGTGTTGGATTAAGTGCTGCTTCTAGAGATGACTTAGAAATACTTGCTATTGGGCCTACTGGGAGTGTTTTCATTTCCATATCTCTAGTGTTATATGGATTTTTAGTTGCAAATTGTTTTGCTGTTAAATCACTAGTCATAGGGAGTTGTAATGCATAGTATGTTGTTACATCACTTCCTAGATTCATTTTTCTTTTCATGCGATTTTCAAAAATTCCAACAATCATCTTTCTATTTTCTGTATTTGTTCCTTCAAGTTCAGCCATACTTGCTAAAGTTAGATATTCGTGAATCGTATGTTTACTATTTTGTAAACTATCTTTGTATTCTGTTAATATTTTATCTGTTTGATTTAACATTTTCTCTATTATTGTTTTAATCTCTACATTTTTATTTTCAAATTGGTATGTATCAGGATAGATATATCCTTCTAGAGGATAATAAATGTTGGGATTTAAGATAGTTTCTGTTAGAAACCAATATTTATCAATTAATTCTTCGATGTAGGTATAATTCTTCATTAAATTTATGACATCATCATAGCTATTAGTTGTTTTTTCACTAATTAGTTTAGCATAATCTGTAATTCTTTTTCCTTCTTTAAAGGTAATATTGATTGTTTCTGTATTACTAGCTTGTCCATTACAAATGACATCTGTTATTTTTCTTAAAGACATATTTTTCTTTAAATCATAAGTTGCTGCTTTTAGGGAACTGCAATGGTTTAGTTTGGTGTATATTAGAAAAAAACTGCTGTCTCTAATTAGGCCTTTTTTCTCTAAAAGTTCTCCTATCTTTTTGGTGGACATTCCTGTTGTAATTTTTACTTCAATCGTTGCTTTTGATGTTTTATCTACTGGACTTACTAAATAACTATAAAGACCACTACTAGCAATAAGAAGAAGTCCTAGTATAACTAATATAACAATGGTTACTTTGACTTTTCTTTTTAACTTTCTTCTTCTCATGTTTCCCCTTTCATAACAAACAACGAGCGAATGGTTAATTTTGCTCGTCTTGATTATTTTTTAATTCTTCTTGAATTGTTTTTAAAATTGTGTCGATAATTTTCCATTCTTGTTCTGTTTCAATTGCTTCCAATCTTGCTGGTTCCTCTTTGGGATGATAAATTGAGGCGAATACTTGAATGTTTCCTTCTTTATCTTTTGAATTATCGGTATATACAATATAATCTTTATTTGTTTCCTCACTTTGAAATGTGAATAATACATCGTATTTTACTTCACGGCCTTCATCATTTACGATGGTAAAACTATTTTGTTCCATTTTTATTTTCCTTTCTTATCTAAATAACTTTGCAAGATAATGGTTGCTGCCATGCTATCAATTACTTTTTTTCTTTTTTTTCTTGATGTATTGTTACTAATTAAAATATCTGTTGCTTGTTTCGTAGTTAGTCTTTCATCCTCCAACTCAACTTTTATCTTACATTCTTTTTCTAATTGTTCTTTAAAGGTTTCACTTAACTTTGCTTTTTCTCCTATTGTATTATTCATGTTTTTAGGATAGCCTAAAACAATACCTTCTATTTTTTCTTCTTCTACTAATTTTTTTATTTCTTTTAGGAGTCTTTCGTATTCTTCTTCATGTCGAATGATTTTAAGACTTCTAGCAATCATTCCTGTTTGATCGGATATAGCAATTCCTAACGTTTTTGATCCTAGATCTAGGCCTAAATAACGCATTATTTTCTCCTTTGAAATTCTTCTAAAAGAACTTCTACGATTTTTGCTCTATCTATTGTTTGCATTTTTTTGCGGGCATCTTTATAGCTAGAAATATATCCTAGATCTCCACTAATTAGATATCCTACTATTTGATTGGTTGGATTATATCCTCTTTCTTCTAAGGCATTATATACTTCCTTTAGGATATAACGAATTTCTTCTACATTCATATCGGCTATATGAAAAAGACTTGTTTCTTCTAAACTCATTAAGTTCACCTCTCTATCATTATATAATTTTATTTTAGCATTATTTTATTCTTTAAGCAAATCTCTTTACATTGTATATGTAAATGCCATAAAAATTAAAAATATTAAATAAATAAAGGATAAGATATATCCATTTACTTTTTCAAAGGTGCTACTTTTATATTTTACTCCTAAAGCAATTGTAATTAATGATCCTCCTATTAATCCGCCAATATGTGCAAAATTATCAATACCTGTAATCATTAATCCTAAAAGTAAATTCGTTATAATTAGAGGAATAATTTGGGTTTTTACAATACTTCCTAGATATACTCTATAGTAATATCCAAAATATACTAAACTTCCCATTAATCCAAATATGGCTCCACTTGCCCCTACACTAACACTATTTCCAAGAAAAATCATAGACATTAGGGATGCTGTTATTGCACTAAATAAATATACTAATAAATATTTGATCTTTCCTAAAAAGCTTTCTAGTTGTATTCCTATTACATATAGAGTATAACAGTTAAATAATAGATGAAAAATATTAGCATGTAAGAATGCTCCAGTTAATATTCTATAATACTCCCCATTTTTTATTAAGGGATTATAGAGACAAAATTTATTTAAGAAAAAATTTATCTCATTAAAAAGAAATGGTATTAAGTAAATTAAAACGTTTATCGTAATTAGGGTATATGTTACTAGTGGATACTTTTGTCTAAAAACTTCTTCTACTTTTTTATTATCCTTTACATTGTGTTTATTAATATCGTTAGTTATCCTCATAAATAATTGTAACCCTTCTTCAGAATACTTTAATTTTTTTGAAATATCAGGAAAAAACTTTTTTAGAATCTTATTTTTTTTAATGTCCGTTTCACTTTTTATTTTTAAACAAGTAATATCTTTTGAAGGTTTTTCTGTAAAAGATTCTTCTATATCTAAAAAAATACTTAATGTATTGATTTTTAATGTCAAAGTTTTTGCTTTTATTTTTTTGACAATTCTTTTCGTTTTAAAAACATCAAATCTAAATTGTTCCTCATTTAAGATATTTCCTGATACAATTCTTACAATTCTATAATCTTCATCTAAGTTTTCAAGCCATATTTCATTATCTACTCCCTGTAATATTACAGGATTATAGTTTTTTTCTGTTATAAAATAATGTAATAATTTCATGGTTAACATATTTTTTTCATCTAATAATGATTCATCTATTTCATATTTCAAGTTATCTCCTCCTGTCATATTATATTATATACTATATGTTAGAAATAGAAAAGGACTAAGTTCTAAAGTTTAATGAATTATTTTAAAATAATCATTTCTTTTTAACTTTTCATAAGTCAAAATTTTTTGCATATATTTTTTTAGAAGGAGTAGATTAAGATGATTAAGTTTTTTAAAAATTTTTTTCTTATTTTTGTTACTTTTGGACTATGTTTATTATTTAAACTTGATTCTTCTTTTTATACTAGTTTAACTTTTCATGTTTTTAAGCCTTCTCTTAACTTTTTTCATGTTTTTAATTTCGTTTATGTTATTCTTATTTCTTTATCTCTTACTGAGATTATTTCTTTATATCAATATCAAAATTTAGGGCGAACTTTCTACTTTAAACTTTTACTTAATTTTATTAGTTTTGTCTTTATCCGAGTTTTTTTTAATATGCATCATTTATTATTTTGTTTTCTTAGTAGTATGCTTCTTTTTATTAGTTTACTTTATGTTTATGAAGAAATTTCTTTTTTAAATGAGAAAAGTACACGATACTTGGATATTAATGTATTATATAGTTTAATTCTTAGTGCTTTTACTTTCTGTTTATATGTTTTGAATTGTTCTTAGCTATTTGCATTTAAAAAATTACTATATTTCTATAGTATTCTTTTTTTATAGTATATTATTTTGATGTATCATTTTTCTATATATTAAAATATTTTTATTTTTTTAGTATAAGTTCTTTATCCTGAATATATGGAAGATTATTTTTATAAGCAATCTCTGCTTTTGCTATTTCTTGTCCTAAGTAAAATGCATGTTCTATATTACTTGTGTGAAAACATATTGCATCACGAAGTGTATTTGCACTTGTTCCTTGAAATTCTTTTTGTTCTACACCCTCTCTATTATATAATGTTACTTGTATTCCATCTTCACTAGTCTCTACAAAGAAATAACCTCTTTCATCTTCTTCACAAAATAAAATATTGCTTTCTGTAAATGCTTTCAAGTCCTCAAAATTTCTTTCATATACATGAGCAGAGCATGCAATAGTATTAACATATCCCTTTTCTAGATTTAGTCTTTGACATAACTCATCTTGAATCTTTAAGATTCCATAAATGTTTCTAGGATATGCATTATAAATATCATTTGAGCGAAAATAAGCAGTCATATAAAGCAGATTATCTTGAACAACAGCTTGATATAAATTTAGACAAGGACCTTCATTATGGTTTGCCTCTAAATTGGGGTCCCATAACATTGAAACAGCTCTTCTTGAGTATTGTGTATTCTTTAAAGTTTTTACCATATATTCTAATTGATCTATTCCATGAAAATTTCGAAAACGTCCCCCATATGTATATTTAATATCTGATGTTTTTTCTTTGTCTAATAAACTTTCCTCATATTTTCTTAATTCCTCTTCTGTAATTTCAAGTGTTCCAATCATAGAGGGACTTGTTAAGTTCTCATTTTTGACAATAATTGATAGATTAATTAATTCCAGTTGGTTTTCATCGTAATCAGATAGTTTCAGATTTCCATATGTGCCGATTAATTTTAAACTACGCTCCCATGCTTCTTTAACAGTATTGGCCCGAACCATAAATCCTTGTTTTTCACTTGTTAAAGTCTCTGTATTTTCTATTTTTATAGCTTCTAATTCTAATGGTTCTTTTCTCCAATTTGTTTCAGAGGAAATTTTATTAATTTCTTCATTTAAATTTTTACTGGCCACAACAGAAATATGATTTTTAAAATAAGTACAAAATTCATGTATATTTTCCTTACTATAATGAAACTTTTCTTGGAAAGTAATTTCCTCTGTTTCTAAAAAATATAAAAATGTTTTTATACTTTCACTAATCGTATTTTTTATATCTGAATCTTCTAAAAATATTAAATGATTAATCTCTGGATTTAAAAATAAATTTGCTATTATATAATTAATCCCATTCTTTGTATATAAGGTTCCTATCGTCTTTGTCTTATCTAAACTTTCATTTGTTAAATGTTCTTTTATTAAGCTTGGTTTTTTCCACCCTGTAATAATTCCGATCCCTGTTTTAATATTATCGTTATATAAAACTGTATTTTTATAATATTTTAACATATGCACACCCCACCTATTGATGACATAATTTATTTTTTATCAAAGAAATATAACTTACTATATATGAAATAATTTCATTTTCTTTTTCTCTTTCTATAGTTTTATTATAATTGGGAATAAGAAAAAAGTATCATTTTTGACACTTTTTTACATTATATGTTGTTTTATTTATTTTTTCTAAATAGATTTTAAATTCCTCTGGAATTGGTTGTTCAAAGTGAAGATGTTCTTTTGTGATAGGATGGTAAAAATCTATACTTTTCGAGTGAAGAAACTGCCCAAATTTGGTTGCCTTTTTATTACTGTATACAGGGTCATTAATTACAGGATGTTTGATGTAGGATAAATGTACCCTTATTTGATGTGTTCTTCCTGTTTCTAAAATACATTCTATTAATGTATTTTTGGCGTATCTTTCTAACACTTTAATATGAGTTATAGCTTCTTTACTATTGATATCTGTTACGCACATTTTTTCCCGATTATTTTTATCTCTTCCAATTGGGGCATCAATTGTCGCACTTTCTGGTCCAATTATTCCTTCTACTAAGGCTAGATAATGTCTCTTTATTTTTTTTTCTTTCATCATATTAGAAAGTTTTTCTAATACTTCTTCATTTTTGGCTACTACCATTAGACCACTGGTATCCTTATCTAGACGATGAACAATACCTGGTCTTATATTTTTCGTTTTTTCTAAGTTTAGATAATGTAAAAGGGCATTTACTAAGGTATGAGAGTAATTTCCTGGTGCTGGATGAACTACCATTCCACTTTGTTTATTAATGATCATTAAAAGATCGTCTTCATAAACAATATCTAGGGGAATATTTTCTGGTTCCACTGTGATTGTAAAATCTAATTCATCGTCTATCCTGATCACATCCCCTTCTTTTACTTGGTAACTAGGCGATATTAATTTTTCATTAACGGTTATCTTTTTTTGTTTAATCAATTTTTGAATTTTACTGCGAGATATTTCTAAAGAATTTGATAAGTAACTATCCAATCTTTCTATATTATTTTCTATTACTTTTATTTCTTTCATGCACTTCACTCCTTATGATATCAATCATTAATAATGTTACACCAATTACTATCATTATATCTGCAAAATTAAATATAGGAAAGTAATAGTCTATTATTTTAAATGATAAAAAATCAACTACTGCATTTAAAAAAATGCGATCGATTAGATTTCCTATTATGCCACTAATGATCAGGGAAAAGCTAGTTAAGGATAAGTTAGTAATATTCTTTTCTTTTTTTATGTATACTGTTAAAACTATTAGAAAAATGATACTTACTATAATCAAAAATAATTGATTTCCTTCTAAGATTGACCAAGCTCCTCCCGTGTTTTTCGTATAAGTAATATTAAAAAAATTATTGATTATCGTTATTGTTTCTAAATAATTAAAATTTATTCTAATCCAAGTTTTAGTTAGTTGATCTATTAATACGATTATGGCTATTAATATCAGCATTTTTTTTTGTTTAGTCATTTTTAATTTCTCCATTCAATACAGTTACTTTATTAACAATAATCTGTAATTCATTTAGTCTTTTTTCTACTCTACCATATATTTTAACGATATCGCCTCTTTCTAAGTAATTATACATACTATATGAGTTTGGGAATAGCAGATACTCTATTTTTGTTCTGTCATCACTACCTGTAAGAAATGCCATATCATCGCCTTTTTTTGTTTTGGTTGTTTTTATTTTGTCTACATAAACTAATGTATTAATTTTTTTATTTATATAATGATTTAATTCTATTAGTGGAATGCAATCTTGATTTTCTTTTAAATATTTGCTAGTTGGATGTTGAGTTAAATAAAGTCCAAATAATTTTTTTTCTTCTTCTAAAAGTATTTCTTGGTTAAACTCTTTTTTCTCAGTAATAACTGGCCTCATGACTAATGCTGGATCTAAATCTTTGGTTAATGTTGCATAATTCATTAAATTATCTAGGTTTTCAATTAATGTTGCTATATTATAACCAAAACTTCTAAAAGATGAGGAGTAGATTAATGATTCTAAAGTTTTCTTTGTTATTCCATTTATGACTAGCCTGCTAAAGCAATCAAAAATATCGATGAATTGCCCTTCTTTTCTTGCTTCTAAAATCTGTTTTGAGGCAACGTTTCCTACAGAATTAATGATCGAAAAAGGAAGATATATTGTATTTTCCTTTACTAAGTAACGGTCTGTACTAATCATAATATCTGGTTTTTCTATTTTTATATTTTTCGATTTGATCTCTAAAATATATTCATAAGTTTTCGAAGAGGCATTGATTACATTAGTTAATAAGTTACTATAAAATACTTCCTTATAGTGTACTTTGAAATAGGCTAATTTATAGGCAATAAGGGAATATGCTACGGAATGGGATCGATTAAAACCGAAACTTGCAAAATTTAAAATTAAGTCAAAAATCTTTTTTGAGGTTTTATCATCATGGTTTTTTTCTTTACTCTTCGTAATGAATTTAGTTTCTTCTTTTTGTAGCAGATCTATTTTTTTCTTACTCATAGCTCGTCTTAAGATATCTGCCTCTCCTAAAGAATAACCTGCATAAATATTGGCAATTTGCATAATTTGTTCTTGATAAATAAATATTCCATAAGTATTTTCTAATACTGGTTTTAAAGAGGGATCAAGATAAGTAATTTTTTCTTCTTGATGTTTTCTTTTGATATAACTTTCAATATTTACTGCTGGTCCTGGACGGAAAAGTGCGATTGCTGCAAAAATATCTTCAAAAGTGTTTGGTTTTAATTTTTTTAGGAAGTTTCTCATTCCACTTGATTCAAATTGAAAAATACCTGTCGTTTCGGCTTCTTTAAAAATATTTAAAACTTCTTGATCATTTAAAGGAATAGCATTAAAATTGATTTTTTGGTGATAAGTTTTTTCAATATCATTTATAATATTAGCAATAATACTTAGATTTTTTAGACCTAAAAAGTCCATTTTTAAAAGTCCCAATTCTTCTAAATATTCCATAGAATAGGCTGTTAAGTACATATTATCACTAATTGTTAGAGGAACGACTTCATCAAGGGGTTTTTCGCACATGACAATTCCTGCCGCATGGGAAGATGTATGTCTTGGAAACCCTTCAAAATTTATTGCAATTCTTAAAAGATTTGTTAGTGAGGTGTCACTATCTATAATGGCTTTAAAGTTTTGATTTTTTTGATAGATTATTGATAGTTTATCTTTTGTTATAGTTGGGATTAATTTTGTTAGGCTATCTATTTTATAAATAGGAATATTTAATACTCTACCTATATCTCTTAGAACTTGTTTTGCTCCTAAAGTACCAAAGGTAACAATTCCTGCTACGTGTTTATCTCCATATTTTTCTTTTACATAATTTATTACCAATTCCCTCTTATCATCGGGAAAGTCTGTATCGATATCGGGCATTGTTTTTCGTTCTGGATTTAAGAATCTTTCAAATAGCAAGTCATATTCTAAAGGATCGATTTCTGTGATTCCTAAAGTATAGGCTACTAAGCTACCTGCAGCTGAACCTCTACCTGGTCCTACTAAAATGTCATTTTTTTTAGCGAATTTGATAAAGTCATAAACTACAAGAAAATAATTACAAAAACCCATGTCATTAATAATTTTTAATTCATAACTTAATCTATTCTTATATTTTTCGGGGATAGTTTCACCGATTCTTTTTTTTAGTCCAAATTTTGTTAATTCAAATAAGTACTCTGATGGACTCATTCCGTTATTAGGATGATATATTGGTAATAATAATTCTGCTTTTGGAAATTCTAAGTTACATTCTGTTACGATTTTTTCCATATTCATCAAGCCATCATTGCTTGTTAACTCTAAAATATTTGGAAGATTTAACTCATGATTTTGAGTATCATAATCATCATCATCAGATATTGTTTTACCATCTCTTATTCGGTATAAATAAGATAAATAAGTAGAATCCTTTTTATCTAAATAAAGACATTCTCTAAAGAAAACTATGTTAGGGGTAATTACTTTAGCAAGTTGTTCTTCTTCTTTATTGGTATATCCTAGATAGATCTCTTCATAAATATTTTTTAGTTCTTCAAAATTTTCTTTTTTTGAGAAATTTATAATACATATTAAACTTTTTGAATATTTTTTTAAATCTTCTCGTTCTACTTTTCTTTCTTCGTTAATTGTAGATAGTTTGATTATGGATTGGTAGCCTTCATAGTTTTTTATATATAATGAGATATGTAATTCTTCTGTTTTTATTTCTAAACCAATAATTGGCTTTAACTTTTTTTCTAAACACTTTTTATAAAAGTGCATTGCTCCATACATATTATTGTCACAAATTGAAGCATAATTTTTATTAGTTTTTAAGGCATACTCTATAATATCATCTATTTTTAGCATACTGGAAAGAAGAGAATAATTACTTTTAATATTTAACATCATTAGTTTCTCCTTTTAATCTACTATTATTTTATCATATATTTATATTTTTATTAATAGTAGATTAGTATTTAAACAGAATAAAAATAATGATTAAAATGATTTTTTAGTATAATATTTAAAAAATACTTTCTATTATAAAACTTGTATAATTATATAATATTGAAATAATTATGAAGTAGTAATACATTTTCCATCTGTGCCATATTGTGTGGAACATTTTACGCTATTTTTCTTATCTGTGCATGAACCTATAGCCATATATTCTTCAATACTACATTCAAAATCGTTATTTGAACATCTTATACCTGGATATGCTGCATTTGGTCCAGTTTTGTATCCAACACAATTTTCTTCACCAAATACTTGTTTTATATTTTTTACTTCGTTTTCGTAATTTCTATAAATGTCAAAACATTCCTCTTTTGTATTTTGAGTTATGCACAATACCCACTTCTTATTTGTATACTTAAAATAAGTCTTTTCTTTATGATATACTGTATTTTCAAAAAAATCTCCTGAAAATGTGTACATATTATTGTTTTTTTTAAAGGTTCCATAATAATATACTTTTGAAGTAGGGTTCTTTATTTTATCATATAATTCATCGATTGCTCCTTGAATATGAGTTGATGAAAGTCCTGAATTTGCATTAGAATAGGTGATATTACTACCCATAATTGTCGTTGCTGCATATACTCCTCCATAAGCTAATACCACACCCATCATTATTCCTATTAGTATACAATAACTCTTTTTCACTATTTTCCCCATCTTTATCTCCTCGCTTTTATTTTCAATATTATAGTCGTTTATTGTCGTATTTTCTTACCTTACTTTTATTTCATTATAAAACAACCCCCCCCCACTTTGTCAAGTGGGATGGATGGGTTGCTTTTCAAAAGTATTTACTTATTGTATTGGTTATTTTAAATTAGACAATAAATCACTGTTTATAATCAGAATTGTTATTGGTTTAAGTATGAAATTATACATATTAATAACCTTAAATTCATTACTAAATAAAAACTTATATATACTTATGTATATTCAAGTTTTATCCTTCTATTTTTTCTACTGAATAAAAATAATATTTATTATTATCTAGTCTATAGGTATATTTGTATTGTGGAAGTTTGCTATAATCTACTTTTTTCTTGATCTGATCTAAATTTTCTGTATATGTTCCTATTACTTCTGATGCATCCATATCTCTTTTAATGAGTGTTTTTCCTGTTGACTGATACACTCCTTCTCCTACTAATTCTTTTTCTTCTTCTAAATAACCTACTCTTGTAATAATTTCTATTCGATCACTATATTTATAGGCACTTATAATTTTATCAAAGTAGTCATTATTGTCCTCTTTTGACAGATTACAATTTTGATTTTTGGTAATATTATAAATATTTTTTGTTTGATCATACTTAAAGGTTGAACATTGGGTCTGAAATGTTCTATCTTTATAAATTGTATTATTTCCTACAATCGATTCAAACTGCCTTTTAATAATATTTGCATCTATACTGTTTTCATCTTGTAAAGTTAATTTTGATAAGGCCATTTCTTTAATAAAAGCATCATCCATATATTTAACAAACAGTTTATCATAGCTATAAAAGTAATAATGTCTCAAGGCCTGATAACTTCTTCCTAATTCTACACTTTTATAAAGATTGGTTATTAAGGGGTCTGTTATTTTTAGTTTAATCTTTTCCTCTAATTCTTCAGTTTCTTCATTTTTAGGAGCTGCTTTATCTAATTTATTAATTTTTACCACTCCTGTTGCAAAGAGGATATATACTAATAAAATTAAAACTACTAGAAGTAAGAAGTTGTTTATGATTCGATCTTTTGATTGTTCTTTTTTTCCTTCTTTTTTATTTTTGTCCATTTTATCACCTTTCTTATTTTTTTATGAAACACCTTATATATAATATTATTAAGGATAATTTATTTGTAGTCCATAAGAAAAACATTTCTATCCAATTTGCCTTTAAGTATTCTTTTACAAAGTATCTTTGACTAGCTTTCAGTATTTTATATTTACTAATTTTACTTTCAATTTTATCAATTGTTACTGAATGATTATGGATAACTTCTACTTTTGTATCTACTGCTATTTGATAATTTGTTTTTTCTGTTTTTTTGGCTAAAATATTTTCCTCATAATAAAGGTGAGTAGCCTCATCAAAAAAGTTTATTTCTTGTAAAAGTTCACTATTTACTAAAAAGAAACATCCTGATACTGCTCCTACTATGGCTAGTTCTTCCTTATAATGACTTTCCTGATATGATGAGTATTTCTTTTTAAAATAGCGATTTATTAATGGTAAATTATAAAGAATTTCTTTCTTTGGGTTAGGTAGAGGCCATCCTCTATTTAGTTTTCCATGTTCGTTAATTATTGGCCCTACTACTCCTATATTAAATTTTTTCGTATCTTTAGAAAGTTTTACTAAATCTGTTTCCTTTTTTATTATGATATCTGAATTAGAGAAAATTATGTTACATTTTCCTAATTCTTTAATTAAATATTTTGCTCCTAGGTTTAATCCTGAAGCATAACTTTTGCTTTTTTTGTTTTCTAAAATTACTATTTTTTTGTTTGCTAGTTTTTTTAGATGTTTATAGGAATGGTCTGTTGAGTGATTATCTACAACTACTATTTTTGTTAAACACTGATAATCTTTTATATTATCTAGTAGTATTTTTGTTGTTTCATAATCATTATAATTTACTATTACTATCGCTAGTTTATTCATTTAAATACCTTCACTTTCATCATTAACATTATAAAATATTATTTGGATTATGGCAAATAAAAAGAAAAGAATATTTTTCCTATTTTAATTCATATCTTCTCTTTTTTTATTCGGATGGAACTGCTCCAGATGAATTATCCTTGTCTTGGTCTTTATCTGATGATGGTGGATTTTCCTCTTCCTTTGGTTCTTCTTCTGTATTATTATTTTCTTTTCCATCGTCTTGATTATCTAGGGTATCTTTTTTTGAGGGGATTGTTGTAGAATGATTCGTTGATGGTGTTCCTGATAGTGTTAGTGAAACGCTTCCTGATAATTTATCCGTTCTTTTTCCTTCTGGGACACTTTGTTTTATTACTGTTCCGCTAGTTCCAATAAAGTTGATTCTAACTCCGTTTCTACTTGCTAGAGTTTGTGCTCTTTCTTTTGATAAACCTATAAAATTAGGTACTAAAGAATAACTTGAATCCGATTTATAGGGACCATAGCCAATGATTTCTTTTTCATATTCATCATTTATGGAGAATTTAAATTCTTTTATTCCTTCATGTCCTTCTTGATTTAAGTTTACTTTCATCGCACTAATAATGTCTTTTCTACTATTTTTATTTGGAATATAATTCCATAGTTTCATTCGCATACCCTCATCATAAATCATTTGACCTGATCCTTGTAAATATAATCTTGTGATATTAACTAAATCGGCATCATCTTTAGCTAGATTATTATTTAGAATATCTTCGGCAATATTATAGAAAGAAAGAATTTGATTACTAGTAAAATTTGTGTCTAAATTGTTAGATACTGTATTTAAAATATCTAAGAATTTTTTGGCGCTTTTAATTGTTCTTATTTTATTAATTAGGGCTTGAATAACTAATTGCTGATTTTGACCTCGATCTAAATCCCCACCTGTTAATTGTTTACGGTTACGTGCTAATACTAAAGCCCCTTCACCATCGAGATGTTGTCTTCCTTCTTTAATGCAAACTTCTTTTCCTCTTGATGAATCATCTGTACATAAATCTTTTGGAACTTCAACATCAATTCCACCTACTGCATCAACTAAGTGAACTAGTCCTTTGAAGTTAATTTTTGCATAGTAGTCAATATCGATATCAAAATAGTTTTCAATTGTTTTCATCATACAATCTGTTCCGTAAGCTGCTGCATGGGTTATTTTATTTTCTGCTTTATTTGACCAACATGCAATTGGAACATAACTGTCTCTTGGAATACTTAGCATTGTAGCATTTAAAGTTTTTGGATTGAAGGTGATTAGAATTAAAGAATCGCCATTAGCTACTGTATTTTTTGATAATCCCTCATCTGTTGAGTCTACTCCCATTAATAGAATCGTAAATGGTTCAGTTATTTTCTTTCCTGCTGATACTTTTTCTTTTTTACTAGTAGATGCTTTAGCCATTTTCTTTTCTTTTTTGATAATGACTTTTGTATCTTCTTTGATCGTTTCGTAACTGGCAATACTACTAAACATCGATACATAATCACTTGATAAAAAGCTTGCTTCAATATCTCCTGAGTATAAATCTGCAATCATAGACGAATAATTATCATACTTTTTGATGTTATTATAATCTTCTAAATTATTTTCTTTGATTATTTCTCTTGGAATAATATATCCTTCTGGGGAGGTTTTATCTTTTATTATACCTATTGTGTAATTTTTAATATCTTTTATTTTTTCTGCTTTATTGTCATTCATTACTACTAGGCTTGATGAATAAGTAACATAGTCTTTATTAAAACTTCCTATATAGTTATAGGCATAAGTCATGATGACTGCAAATGATACAGTTAATAAAAGGTAAAATACTTGAAAACTAATTATTCCTTTATTTTTAAAAATCTTTTTTTGTTTCTTTCGAAATCTTTTTCTTGTTTTCATTATTAACAGTAAATCAATAAAGATTAATACAACAATTGCTATATAAATATATTTTCTAAAGCTTTCTAGAGTAATTAATTGATATAAATCTATCATACAGATTATGCTACTAATTAGTAATAAAATAGTTAATATTAATACTACTATACGACTTTTTGGCTGTTTGAGTTGATTTTCCTTTAATTCTTTTTTCTTCATTTTAATTGCCTCCTATTATTGTAATTCTACTAATGTTAGTTTTTTTCCATCATGAATAAAAATTAAAGTAGCTTCTGTTTGGTAGCCATTACTAGTTGATGTATCTGTATAATTCCATTCTACTTCTACTTTATATGCATTTTCATCGACTTCTTCTTTATAAGTAAAAGGGGCTTTCTCTATATTTTTTATTGTTACTTCCTTTACTGTTGGTAATTTTTGTGTTCTATTCCCATAGAGATTACTTTCTACATATTTATAAATTGTATCTTGGGCTTTTTCTAGAAAATCTACTGATACTCCACTATATACAAAATCTGAACCTCCTACATCGGTTTTAGCTAATTTATCGTTTAGAGAGTAAAAATCAATAATAAACATTTGAGAAATTATTTTTGCATATTTTTCTTCATCGACTTCTTTTTCTTTTAATATTTTTTCTAATTGATAAAATAATTTTCTATATTCTTTATTCTTATTATCTTTTAATTCATAACCATACTCTTCAATTTTGGTTAAAACTTTTACTTTTTTGGTTGATTTTTGATCATAAAATAATAAATAAGTTGCGGCTAGTCCTCCTACTATTAAAATTAGAAGTGCTAGTAAAAACCTTTTTACACTTTTTTTTAATTTCATTTTAGGAACCTTCTTTCAGATTTTTTTCTAAGTCATTTTCTTCTTCTTTTTTTGCTATTAAATCGTATACAATTAAGTTATTAGATACATCTAACAATTTTGTTGTATAGGAAGTATTTTCATCTATATAGGTATTACTTATTGTTTCGTTACTGTTAAGAGCAAGGTATTCGTTTTTCTGACTATTATAATATACTTTATTGGTTAGCCAATTTCCATTTGGAAAAACTACGATATTATTTTCTTTGATATTAAAGATATCGTGTCCAAGGGCATATTTACTTCTTTCTACTCCTAACATATTGGTAAGGGTTGGCATGGCATCATACATTCCCATGACGTTACTAACTTCTTTATTATATTTTTTTTCTTTGGTCCAAATAATAAATGGAACTTTTCTATTTAGTTCATATTGATAACTATCAAATTTCACATAGGATGAATCCTCTTTATCTTTAATTGAATCTGTTTCTTTATCATAGTTAAATAGGCGATTATAGTCTTTTTCTGGAAGTCTAGCATCATGGTCACCATAAATTACAATCGCGGTATTTTCTAGTAATCCTTTTTGATCTAGTTCGTTGATAAACTCTCCTATGGCACTATCAGCATAGTGGACAGATTTAAAATAGTTGCCTAATTTTGTTCCTTCCATATATGGATATGTTACTTCACTTATACTACCATCTTCGTTTGTTATATTTTCTTTAATATCAACGTCAAATTCTCCATATTTTTCTACTTCATTAAATGGGGTATGATTAGTTAAGGTAATTATTTGCCCATAATATTTTTCATTTTTAGATGCAATTTTTTCTATTTTAGCAACAGATTGTTTGAAAAATTCTTTATCACTAATTCCTAATCCTATTGTATTCTCAGTTGTTACTTTGTAATCTTTTTTACTATAGAATTTTTGATATCCTAAATTTTCATGCATTACTCTTCTATTCCAGAAATCTGCATTATTTCCATGCATACTAAATGTATAATAGCCATTATCTTGCATAATTTTTGGTAGGCTTATATATTTTCTATTAAAGTAAGATACAAATGCTGTTCCACTTTGTGTTGGCATTAAGCTAGTTGTAAAGGTTAGCTCTGCATCACTACTTGTTCCTACACTAACTTGTGAGTAATAGTTAGAAAAGTATAGTCCTTCACTTGCTAGTTTATTTAAATTTGGCGTTACTTCTTGATCATTAAATTTAGTATTCATAGCGATTGTTTGCAAGCTTTCTGCATGAATAACTAAAATATTTTTTCCTTTTAAAGTGTCTGTGTACTCATTTGTACCACTAGCATAAGTATCATTTTTTTCTCTTTCCTCATAGTAATTATTAAAATCTTTTATTGCTTTAGAAATTCCAAACATAGAATTTATTTTTGGTTTAAGACTTGTAATTCCATCATTAATTTGATAAATGTATATTCCAAAACGCATAACAATGTATTCCTTATTCCATTGTTTATTAAAGCGCCCTATTTCTAAGGATGTTAGACTAATGATAAAACCTACTGCTAAAATTACACCTAAAATTAAACTTTTTAGTGCACTTTGTTTTCTATTTTGTTTTAATTCAATTTTTTTATAATATCCTTTCTTCTTCATTTTATGGTTAACAAATAAGAATATAGTTGGTGCACATAAGTAAGCTAAGTCTTTTAATTGAACAACATTTTGAACAACAGCATCTCCTACTGGCCCTAAAAATTGGGTAAGACTTAACATAGAAAAACTAGCATATGATGTATAAAATGTGTAGTAGACTGAATTGACCATACATGTTGCTGTAAAAATGATTGTAAATGTTAACCAATAACGAAATCTACCTTTTAATTTAAATAAAAATCCTAATGATCCAGTTATAATTATTACTGATAAATCGGCAATAATTGGTTTTATTGATAAATAGTTTTGAACAGTATTAATCGTAAAAAATCTTAATAATGTTGAATTTAAAACATTGATTAAGATGTAGGTAATGAATAGAGGGTTTTCCTTGATGTACTGTTTTATTAAATGTTCTTCTCTTACTTTTTTTATATATCTTTTGGTATTCTTACAGAGTTTTTGTAATTTTTTCTTCATATAGTATTACCTCGCTTATTATATTATAGCATCTATCTAATTTGTTTTCAATGGTTAATGGCATAGAACAAGGTGACTAAAATTTGATTTATATATTTTATTTGTCATTTAAAATCGATTTATTTAACTATATTAAAGAAAAAACAAGAGTTTTGCATACTCTTGTTTTATTGAAGTGTATTTAAATTTTTAATTTTTCTTAATTAAGTCGATTCTTTTTTACTTTAATAATAATTAATATTCCACTAATTATAAGTAAACTTCCAACTATAAAAACAATCTTACCAATAAATTTAGCAGTATTAGGTACTTCTATAATTTCTTCTATTTTTTCTTCTTCTATCATGGTCGTAACCTCATTAGATAGAATATCTTTTGTTGGAGTACCATCACTATATTCTATTCTCAATACTGTATGATTTTTAATTTCTTTTAGTCCTTTTGTATCTTTGCTGACTTTTGCTTTAATGTCTATATAAAATGTTCTATTATAGAATTCATCTTGAGTTGCATAATTATAAAATTCATCTGATGATACATAGTCTTGTTTAGCAGAAATTGTTAAAGTATTATTCTCTAGTATGATATTAAATTTATCTGTAACATCTTCATTACCATTGGTTCTAATTTTAATATTATCAATGCTTGTTTCTAATATACTTTCTAGTTCATCAATAAGCACCCATGATTTATAATAATGTTCAGTTGATTGGTTTGGGACGTATTGTTCTATTGTATAATTAATTTCTTCTTCATCTTTGGCTTTTACTTTTTCTTTATCGACTTCTTTAATTGGAATTGGATCTTCGATTCTTAAAAGACTAGCAGCAGAAAAACCAACATACCAGCCTCCCCATCCTACTAAAAATGATCCTTCGTTTAATGTAGTAACCATACCTGATTTATTGCAATCACCGCAATTATCATTATTTCCATTTTTACCATCTTGATCTAAACAAGTATTTTCTCGGGCATTTCTTTCACATTTTCCATTAATACATTTAATACATTCGACATCCTTTGTCATTCCACTTGGCAATGTACAAGTCCATCTTTCTGTTCCACTTAGAACAGTATAATCATTACTAAATTCTATTGGTTGAAAATGTTGTTCGGCTGTTTTATAATAAATCATTTCTTTTACTCTGTTATTATCCAATAAAATTCTTTCGTCTCCATCAATGTCAGCATAATTTAATACACTCTTTAAATCTTTAAGCTCTTCTCCTGTATTGTTATCAAAAAATTCTATTTTAAAAATACCTGTAGTTCCTTCGCTTCTACAATCGGTAAACACTTCTATGCCAAGTTGTTTTGGCATTATATGGAATCGAATATAATCATCATCAGCTATATCCTCTCCTAATTCTTTAAGATGGTATGCACATTTTGATGATGGATTAGTATCAACAACATCGACTAAAGTGATTTTCATATCAACAATTTTTCTTTTCCATACTCCCACATTTTTATACATTGCCCAATAATCATCAAAACTTCCATCGCTTTTTCTTCTAGCACTTATCCAACAATTAATATTAGGACATATTTTTTTATAACTCTCCGATCCCTCCATTGTTGTTATATTTTCAATAAACTTAGGTGTAAAGGCATATTCTCTAGGAATTGTTTCACTATATATATCATCTACAATCTTTATTTCTGCAAAAATATTTAATGGGTATATTAGGCCAAGAACTATTATTATAGATATAATGTTTAAATATTTTCTCATCTTATATCACCTTAATCTCATTATACTTAATATTTAGACAAAGTTCAACATTTCTATTAAAGATAAGTCAACTTTTTGTTTATTATTTGTTCCAAAGTATCAGACAAAAAACAATAATTTTTCATTAAATTTTGTCATTAATTAATTTTGATTATTACTTGCACTTAGGGCCATTCCTAAGACAAAAATATAGGCTAAAAAATAAACCCAGACCATCAAAATAATCATATTGGATATACTTCCATAAAAAAGGTTATAGTTTGAAAAAAATTTTACATATATTGAGTATATTTGAGTTCCTATTATCCAAACAGAAGTTGTAAATATTGAAGAATATTTTATTGATTTTGTAGATACCTTGTTATCTGGTGCCATTAAATATAGTTGTTTAACATTAAAATAAATTAGTATTAAAGATATTGGTACTTTTAAGTAATTATAAACGATATAAAAAGTATCTACTGCCTTTTTGTTAGTGGCATATTCTTTTAATATTTCAAAAAATAAATCACTAAAAACCATAATTGCTAGTAAAAAAAATAGTAGTCCTACTAATACAATGGTCATTGCAATTGCCTTTATTCTTCTTTCTATTACACTTCTACTTTGATCATTATATATTTCATTGGATGTAATAATTACTGAATGCATTCCATTTGAGGCTAGAATAAATGCTGTTACAAAGAAAACGATGATGTTAAAGTTTAGTCCCTGACCAGATAGTGTAGAGGATGGAAACAACATTGATAAGTCTATTGGTAAAATATTAGATGTTATTTCCTTTATTGAATCTAGAGAAATAGAAAAGTAACTGGCTAATGAACCTAATAGAGCAATAATCGGAATTAAGGACATAATGCAAAAAAAAGCAAGTTGCCCAGGTAATATTCTCATATAAGGTCTATTAATAATATTAATTGCTCTTTTTAAGAAATCCCTTACTTGCTCCATTTATATCACACCTTTATTTTTTTAGTTCTTCTTTTGATGCAATCATATCTAGAGTGGCTTCATTAATAGCATCATCTAAAGTTTTTATATCATCATCTATCATACTATACCCTACCCCTGCTCCAAAATCATATGGTAATTCTTTCATTTCTTTAAATAATTTTTTAGTATATGTATCTACCTGTTTTTGACTATAACCAACTAGGTATATTAGAAATTCATTTCCATCTGTACGAATAATTTCACTATTTTCTAATTGGGTATTTACTAGTGTTGAAGCCGCTTTAATAATTAATTTATCTCCTGCTTCATGTCCATGATTATCATTAACATACTTGACATTATTTAAATCAACCATAACTATTGCTTGTGGGTATACCTTACATTCTCCCCATTCGGGCATTTTTGTATTTAAGTAGTTTCTATTTTTTAAAGATGTTAACATATCCGTATATTTATGGCGATCTATTTTGATTACTTTTTTTCTTTTCTTTTTATATTTTAAATATAAATATACTATTATTATTACTATAATTGGTAAAAATATAATAATTAGAACAAATACATATATTTTTTCAAATGTTGCATCTTCTAAAATTGATGCTTGAAGAGACTCTAAACCACTATTACGATAGTTATAATATGAATTGGTGTTTATAATATAGTTAAATAGATTATAAAAGGCTTTATTATTTTCTTTAATCATGAATTTATAGTCATTCATCATGGTATCCATGTATAATAAATCATATTTTTTAAAGTTTTTTTTGTAATAATTATATATTTCTCTATCTACTACAATTACTTTGTCATTATCTTCAGTTTTCTTCAATAAATCTTCTATATTCTTTACTTTTGTGATATTACTGCGAGAATTATTTTCAAAATAGTTATATAAAGAATCATCTTCTAACATTACTATGTTTTCCCCTTTAAGGCTTTCAAATGAGTTGATGATATGGTTATCTTCTTGCTTGCCTAGGACAACATATTCTTCTACAAAGGTTGATAATGTTGCTAGATATTTATCATCGTAATAATTATAATAATCAAAGTAGATATCTACTTCTCCTTCTTTAATCGCTTTTTTTAACTCCTTTTTACTTGGGTATTCCTTATAATTAAATTCAATATTTGTAAGTCGAGCAATTCGATCAATGTATTCTCCAGCTATTCCTTTTATTTTATGGTTTACTTTTGTCTCATATGGAGCATTTTTTACATATCCATAGATATAATTTTTTGACATTAGAGAGGCTTTAGCTTTAGCAGAGATATTATTCTTTTCTAAATAATAATTTAAGTATGATTGATTATATTCTTTTACATACTTTGTTTTTTTCCATTTTGTATAATATTTTTTCACGATTCTATTTAACTCTTCATTACTATCACTTAATGTTAAAACTATTTTTTTTGTCATTTCTGGAAAATAATAATTAATAGAGTATTTGGAATTTATTGTTTTGTCTAAATACATAATATTAGGAACAATAATCATATTTACTTCATTATTATCTAAAGCAGTATATAATTCATCTATTGTATTATAGTTTTTAAAAGATAGATTACTTCCTGATTTTAGGTAATAACTAACTTCTTCTGAATCATTCTTAAAAACTCCAAAGGTTAAATTTTTCATATCTTTGATGTAGTTTAGTCTTTGATATGTTTTACCAATAGCAATATAGCTATCTGTAAATAGGGGTAAGTCTTTTTTTGTTAATTCGTCTTTATTATTTAAAATACGTATTCTATAACTGTTCGTTGTTGGAGTTGAATCTTTTAAATATGGAATCTTATTAAACTCTAGATTGATGTTTTTTTCAAAATCTTCAGTAAAATTAAAGAAAACTCCTTCTCCATTCATTCCATATAGAGGATAGTCATTAATAATTTCAAAATCTACTACTTTGTCTTTATTTTCCTCTATCCATCTTTTTTCTACTACAGTTAAAGCTGTCGTTTTATCTTCTTTGTTATAATAGCGATAAACAATAAAAAAGGTTGTTATGGCTATTATAACGGGGATAATGATGATCAGTTTCTTTTTCATATTTACTCCTTTATCTATCTAATGTCCAAGTAAATGTTTCTCTATTATGATGGCGATATCCAATGATTGGAAAAGTTTGGTCATCTGTATTTTTTTTGATAAATACTTGAACATCATAGAATTTTTTTTGTTCCTCTGTTAGTTTTTCGATAATTTTATCTGCTAGTGTTTTAGCATCATCTCTTGTAGTATCATCATTTACTATTATTTCAGAATTCAGAATTTTTCCTTGAACATCTATTGATACTTTTTGTGTTTTTCCTGTTGATTCTATATTATTTATTAGCTCTTTCTTTATATTAGAAGCTATTTCTACATTTTCTATTCCCTCTAGGCGATTTCCATAGATTGCTCCTTTTTCATTACTATAATTATCTAGTAATTTTACTAAAATTATAGAAAGCACAACTAAAGTAACTATTATGATTATCATAATCTTGTGTTCATTTAATTTCTTTTTCATTTTATCAGCTCCCTAGTATATTTATTATACACTATGTGATTTTGTTTATCAAATTTATTTTTTTGATTCTAGCTCTTCTTTTAAAAGATTACTTGCTAAAAGTGGATCGGCACTTCCTTTTGTTTCTTTCATTACTTGCCCCATTAAATATTTTAATGCTCTATCATGGCCAGATAAGTAATCTTTTATACTTTCTTCATTATTTTCTAAAACTTTGTGGATAATTTCTTTTAAAATGCTATCATCTGTAATATTAGAGATATTTTTTTCTTTGATTAATTCACTAATTGATTGATCTTTTTCTAAGATATCTGTTAATAAATCTTTAATATTTTTACTTGTTAATGTTCTATCTATAACTTTTTCCACAAGATCTGTGAATTTTTCTTGAGTTAGTTTTGTCTCTTTTAATGTTTTATTTTTTTTATTTAAGTATGATGAAATATCACCTAGAAGAAGATTAGAGGCAATTTGAAAATCAAGATTAGTTTCTACTAATTTATTTAAAAAATCACTAAGTTCGCGATGAGCGATTATCTTTTCTCTATTTACTTCTGACATATTCCTTTTGTCATACAATTCTCTTCTTTCATCTGGAGTCATGGGAATAGTTTTTCTTGCTTGGAAAATTTGTTCATCTGTTAAATAAAGATATGGAATATCTGGTTCTGGAAAGTAACGGTAATCATTTCCTGTTTCTTTTACACGCATTAAAACGGTATCATTCAGTTTTGAGTCAAATCTTCTTGTTTGGGGTTTAAAGGTTTCATGATTATCATATAATTTTTGTTGGCGAATAATTTCTTTTTCAATACTTAGTTTTACATTGCTAATTGAACCAATATTTTTAATTTCAGCCTTTGTTCCAAATGGATCTTTTTCTTCTTTTCTGATTGAAACATTGGCATCACATCTCATAGAGCCTTCTTCTATTTTACAATCAGAAATATCAGCATATAAGAGTGTTTCTCTTAATTTTTCCAGATATAATTTGGCTTCTTCGCCTGATGAAATACAAGGTTTAGTCACGATTTCAATTAATGGTACTCCTGCACGATTAAAATCTAGAAGAGTGACGTCTTTTCTATGGGCACTTTTACAGGTATCTTCCTCAATATGCATTTCTTCTATTTCTATTTTTTTCTTTTTTCCATCTATATCTATTTCAATATATCCATCATAACCTATGGGGGTTCTATTTTGAGTAATTTGATAGTTTTTAGAGTTATCTGGATAAAAGTAATTTTTACGGTCAAAATTCATCATTTTTCTTATTTTACAGTGCAAAACTGTTGCTGCTTTAATTGCAATATTAATAACTTCTTCATTTACGGTTGGAAGAGTTCCTGGGTAACCTAAATCGATGACATTAGTTAGTGTATTTGCTCCCATTCCATAACCATTTTTTGAGTTTGAAAATATTTTACTCCTGGTTTTTAATTCAACGTGTACTTCTATTCCAATAGTGGGAATATAGTTACTCATTTTCATCACTTCCTTTAGGATTCAAATCAAGATTTAATTCTTTTTCAATAAAACTTGCTAATTGATAGATTGTTGCTTCGTCAAAAGGTTTACCTATAATATGTAATCCTATTGGCATATGATCCTTTGAAAAAGCTACAGGAACATTTAGTCCTGGAAGTCCAGCCATATTAACAGGAATAACTAAAACGTCATCTAAGAATGTTTTTAATGGATCATCCATCGGATCAGTTAAATCATAAGCTGTTGTTGTGGTGGTTGGTCCAATAATTAGGTCATATTTTTCAAATGCTTTTAGGAAACTTGTTCTAATATCACTTCTAATTGATAAAGCTTTATCATAATATTTTTTCGCATTATCTCCACTTAAAATATAGGATCCTACCATAATTCTTCTTTTTACTTCTTCACCAAAGCCTTCTTCTCTGCTACCATAATATAAGTCATCAATATCTTTTGGATTTTCTTTAGAATGTCCATAACGAATGCCATCAAATCTAGCTAAATTAGAACTTGCTTCTCCCATTGCGATAATTTGGTATAGAGTGACTGCATTTTCTAAATAAGCAATATCTATATAATCAACTGTAGCACCTTTTTTTTCTAATAATTGAATGACTTCTTTGATCCTATCCCTAATCTCTTCTGTTACAATATCACTCATAAAATAATTAGGAATAGCAAATTTCATTCCCTTAATCTCTTGACCAATCTTTCTTGTAAAATCTTCTCTTTCTTTTTTTGAGGAGGTTAGATCTTTTTCATCTTTTCCTACTAAGCTATTTAAAAATAATGCATTTTCATAGACATTTCTAGTCATTGGTCCTATTTGATCTAGACTTGATGCAAAGGCTACTAGTCCATAGCGAGAAATTCTGCCATAGGTTGGTTTCATTCCAACTATTCCGCAATAACTTGCTGGTTGACGAATACTTCCTCCTGTATCGCTTCCTAAGGCAAGGGGTAAAAGTCTTGCCGCTACTGTTGTTGCGCTTCCTCCACTACTTCCTCCAGCTATTTTTTGTTTATTCCAAGGATTACGTGGAGCACCAAAATAACTTGTTCTACTAGATGAACCCATGGCAAATTCGTCCATATTTGTTTTTCCAATAATAATCATATGTTTTTCTTTTATTTTTTCTACTACTGTTGCATCATAAATGGGAATGAAATTGTCCAACATATGAGAGGCACAAGTTGTTCTTAAGTTTTTTGTTAAAATATTATCCTTTATTGCAATAGGTAAACCAAATAGTAAATTATCCACTTCCATAGTTTCTAATTTTTTAGCTTCTTTTAAAGCCTCTTCTTTATTTAGAGTAATGAAAGCATTTAACTCATGTTCTTTTTCAATCCTTGCAAATGCTTCTAGGACTAAATCTAATGGAGTTATTTTTTTTTCTTTTAATAATTGATTTAACTCTATAATTGTTTTATCTAAATATTTATTCATTAATAACCACCGGAACCTCTATATAATTTCCACTGTGTCGTGGGACATTCTTTAACATATCTTTAGGATTTACCATTTGCCCTATTTCATCCTTTCTTAACTGGCATTTTTCTTCAGTTGGAGTAATGATGATTTCTTCGTCATAATCTTTTACTTCTTCTATCTTTTCTAATTCATTAAAAATTTTTTTTAATTCAATTTGATACTTTTCTTGTTCATTATCACTTATTCTTATTTTTGCTAATTCTGCTACATGTTTTACTTCACTAATCGATAATTTTTCTTGCATCTTGTTCACCTTTCTCATTTATTATAAGAGTATATTTTTCTCTTCAATTTATATACTCTAATATTATATCATGTTTTTTATTGATATTCTAATAATTTAAAATAACCAATATTATTTCTTATTTTCAATATTAATTATACGATATAAAATATTTTTTTGGAAAATAAAACTCCTTAATAGGAGTCTTACGAATATTTATTTTTTTATATAACAATTTTTCATATATAGCTTTAATTTATCTTCTTTTGAATAATTATATAAAGTTCCAACTAATTTTATAGAATCATCTTTATGATATTTTTTTGTGGGGTTTAAAATATTACAGGTTAATTTTGTTTTATATTTTTTTTCTTCATCTTGGTATATTAAAGTTACTTTGCTTTTTTCTATTTTTTCTATTTTTCCTGATACTTGTAAATAATTATCCATATAGGTATCTAGTGATCCTTCTAAATCATTACTAAATTCTAATGCTAAATCTAGAGTGGTCATTTTTATTGGTGTTGTATTATATTCTATGTTCCAATTTCCTATTACAGTATCTTTTCTTCCTTCTTCCTGATTATATTTAATTACTTTATAACCTATTCCATAATAAACTTTTGTTCCTCCATCATGGTAGGTTTTTGTATTTAGTGCAAAATAAGGTCCTTTTCCAATGCGTGAGATTAACATGATGTCTGTAATTACTAAAATAGTAGTAATTATAAGTATTACCATGATCACATTTAGAATTCGATTTATTATCTTTATTTGATTTGTTCTAGGTGTATTTATTCCTTTAAAATTAATCTTTTCATCGAACTTTTCAGTTTCTTGCTTTTCTTCTTTTATTTCTTTTTCTTCTATATCTTCGTCCATTCTAAAAAAGTCTTGATCATCATCTTCTAGTTTTAAATTAGGTATTCTATCCTTATTCCAAAACATCTTCTCACCCCCCTTTAATTGCAATGTATTATAACATATCTTTTCCTTTTTGTAAATTTTTTCTAAATAGTTTTATCGCTTTATTACTTCTCTTCTTTTTTAAATAGAGTTTTATCTACACCGCATATAGGGCATTTAAACTCTTCTGGTAGTTCTTCCCCATAATAAAGATAACCACAGACTGTACAAATCCATGCAGTTTTTCCCTTTTTGGTTGTTACTTTTAATAGCTCATCTTTGTTTTCTTGGTAATAGCCATAACTCATGGGAGCTTTATCTTGATAGATATCTGCTTGAATTAGTTTTCCAATAAATAGAGTATGTGTATCATTATCAATAGAGTCTACTATTTCACATAGCATATATCCTAGAGAATCATTGATCATCTTTATTCCTTCAACTTCTGTTGTTTCTGTTTTTTTAAATTTATCTACCTTTTTCATAGAATTCATTCCAAAGGTTTTAATGATCTCAGGATCTACATTCATTCCTAGTACAGAAAGAGCAAATTTATTATTTTTCTTTAGTAGTTCATTTGTATAATTATTTTTCATTACTGCCACTGATATATAGGGATTATCTCCTGTGCTGATTTGAGATACTGCATCAACAATACAACCACCACCATTTGTTGTTAAAACATACATTCCTTGTGTTATTTTTCTTGTTATTTTTTTATTTTTCATTTTTCCTCCCGATTATTTATTCTCGTTTAATACCTTTTCTATTTTTTTCGATATTTTTCCATAATGTTTATCTTGTGACAATTCCTTTAAGTCAATCCATTTATAGTCTCCTAATTCTTCTGTATCTTGTTTTATTTCCACTATTTTTTCAATCATAAATAAATATCTAAAATCAAAGTGTCTATGTTTTGGTAAGTTTAGTCGTTTATTGTATGGTGTTGTATGAGAACTGATGTCTATAGGTATTTTCTTATTCTTTATTAGTAATTGCTTAAATTTCGTAATGCCTGTTTCTTCTTGTAATTCCCTTTTGGCTGCTTCTAAAATATCTTTATCTTCTTTGTCTATGTGTCCACCAGGATATAAATACATTTTTAAATCTTTATGATATAAAACTAAAAACCTTTTTTCTCTTTTGGCATAGATAAAGACACTTGCTACTATATGTCCACAAAAATTGTTCCAATCTGTTATTTTTTGTTCTTCAGTTTTGTTTAAAAATTGTAAAAGTTCATCTTGTCTTTTCTGTTCATCTTTAAAAATTTGTAAATAGCTTTCTACTATTGTCATGATTTCTTTTTTCATTTTCTACTTTCTCCTTTCTAGTGATCATGTAATCATTCATTTAGTTAATTTTAATTCGTTATTGAAAGTGATGAAAGGGTATTTATTCGTATTTGTTCACAAACTTTTATCCTATTTTTGTCAAGATTCTACAATTTTATCATTACCCATAAATATATAATTTCTATTTATATATTGTGTTATTTTTTCATATAGGTATTTATTTTGGATACAAATACTCAACCATATTTTTCATAGAAACCAATATATTTTTTTATCTAAGAAGATCTCTTTGAGCGAAATTTTTTCTTTGGACTTTTCTTGAATATTTATTAATAATTTTGCTGCATAGCCTCTTTTTCGATATTTTTTATCAATATAGACCATTAATAGGATATGGATAAAATCTGGTCTTACATCTAATCTTCGTATGTAAATTGGTATATGCCGATTATTTTGTTATCTAAAAAGGATCCCTATGTTTGTTGTAATCTTTTTTTATATGCTATGTTTCATTAAACATTTTATTTCTTCAAAATTATAGGTTGCTTCTTTACTTCGCTATTCATAAATCCAAATTGTCATTTTATTTCTTTATCTATATCAATTAGTTGTTTTACTTCTAAATTCATCTATATTGAGTTCCTTAATTTATATATTAATCTATTAACTTTTCTATTTTTTCTTTAAATTCTTGTTCTGTTAATATGGGAATATTTAACTCCTTTGCTTTTTCATACTTTTTACCTGGATTTTCCCCTACTATCACTGCTGCTGTTTTTTTAGAAACTGATTCTGCTGTTTTGCCTCCAAGAGATTCAATAATTTCTTTTCCTTCCTCTCTTGTATAAAGAGTTAGACTTCCTGTTAAGACAAATGTTTTTCCTGTAAAAAATTCATTATGGGTAATCTTTTTTCCTAAATATGACATATTTATTCCGTACTCTTTTAATCTATTTATTACTTCTTGATTTTTAGAATTACCAAAATACTCTTTTACACTTTTTGCTATGATCTCTCCAATATCTGGAATAGCATTTAACTCCTCATAAGTTGCTTTCATTAAGTTATCTATATCATGATAGTAGCTTGCTAAAATTTTAGCGGTTTTACTTCCTACATGAGAAATTCCTAATCCAAATAAAAGTTTTTCTAGAGAGTTTCCCTTACTTTTTTCGATTGCTTCTAAAAGTTTTGTTATTGATTTATCCCCATACCCTTCTAGTCTTGTTAAATCTTCTCGATGACTTTGTAAAAGATAAATTTCAGGAATTGTTGTAATAAAATTGAAGTTAAAAAAATCTTCCATTACTTTTTCGCCTAAACCTTCAATATTCATGGCATCCCGACTAGCAAAATGGATTAATCCTTCTACTTTTCTAGATGGACAATGTTCATTTTGACAGTAATAATCTACTTGGTCTTTTTTCTTGATTAGAACAGTTTCGCATATTGGACAATTTTTAATCATAACGAACTCTTTTTCCTCGCCAGTTCTTCTTTCTTTTTTTACTTCTACCACTTCAGGAATGACATCTCCCGCTTTTCTAATTGATACAATATCCCCTATTTTTAAGTCTTTTTCTCTAACATAATCTTCATTATGAAGTGTTGCTCTTGATATTGTTGAGCCCATTACAATTACTGGGTCTAAAACGGCATTAGGTGTAATTTGACCAGTACGTCCTACGGTAAAAATAATGTCTTGTAGTTTCGTTAATACTTCTTCTGCTGGAAATTTATAGGCTGTTGCCCATTTTGGATATTTTGCTGTATAGCCTAAGTTTGTTTGATCGGTTAAGTTGTTTACTTTAATGACTATTCCATCTATATCATAAGGAAGTTTTTTTCTTGTATCTGTTTTTTCTAAGATAAACTCTAGTACTTCATGAATATTGTTTACTAATCTATTATTAGGGTTTACTTTAAATCCTAATTTTTCCATAAATTCTAAGGCTTCTATATGAGTTTTTATTCCATAGTCTTCTGGATTTGGTAAATGGTAAATATACGTATCTAGTCCTCTTTTAGCTGCTACTTTACTATCTAATTGTCTCATTGATCCAGCTGCTGCATTACGGGCATTTTGAAGAGGTTTTTCTCCATTTTTAATCCTTTCTTCATTTACTTTTTCTAGCATCTTTTTGCTCATAAATATTTCTCCACGAACTTCAATATTTATTTTTTCTTTTAATTTCAGAGGAATAGATTTAATTGTTTTGGCATTATGAGTAATATCTTCCCCTACTATCCCATCACCACGAGTAGCAGCTCTAATTAAAACTCCCTCTTTATATAATAGAGAAACAGATAAACCGTCAATTTTTAATTCACAAACGTATTTCGGATGAATGCCTTCTTTTTCAATTCTTTCTGAGAACGCTATTACTTCACTGTCGGAGAAGACATCACTTAAAGACATCATGGGTTTTTCATGAGTTACTTTTTGAAAACTGTCTAATACTTCTCCCCCTACTCGTTTTGTTGGGGAATCACTTTTCGCATATTCTGGATATTTTTCTTCTAATTCGGTTAATTCTCTTAAATATTTATCAAATTCTTGATCGGTTATCGTTGGATCATCTTTTACATAATAATGATAATTTGCTTCATTTAATATTTCTGATAATTCTTCTATTCTTTTTTTTATTTTATCCATATTCATCACCATTATTATTATAGCAAAAAAAAAGATCAGGTAAAACCTAATCTATTAATTATCGTTTGATTTTCCTAGTAGCTTTAATAAGTCTAAGAATAGATTAATAAAGTCTAGGTATAGTTGAAAAGCTCCATATATTGGTCCACTTTCCTCATTGATTTCTGCTAATGTTTGTATTCTTTTCATATCATAAATAATATAGCCAATAAATACGACAATAGAAATTAATGTTATGATGAAATCTAATTGTGGTATTTGTAGAAAAATATTTACTATACTAGTTACTACTACTCCTAATAATGCCATTAGTAAGAATGTTGACCATGATGATAGATTTTTCTTTGTTGTATATCCAATTAAAGCGAATATTCCAAAGACAATTGATGTTACAGCAAATACTAGCATAATGGATTCCATAGCAAAGGCTATAAAAATTGTTGAAAAAGTTATTCCTGTTATAAAAGAATATAGTAAATAGCAAATTATTGCTGTTATTTTAGACATTTTGGATAATCTAACTGAGAAAAAAATTGCGATTGCTAATTCTATTATAATTAGAAAAACATAGTTTCCTCCAGTAAGCAGACTGCTTAATAGGCCCATATTAATTGATAGTGAATAACCTGTTATAAAGGTTACTAATAATCCAATAAAAAGCCAAGTAAACACTTTAGGATATAACTCATTTTTATTTGTCAATTTTATTCCTCCTTTCTTATATTATAAGATATATGTTATAAATTTAAAAGTATTTTATAGTAAATTAATAGAAATATTTTTTTCTTTAGCATAATCTTTGATTGCGTCTATTTTTTTTCCTAATAGTAATTCATCAAGAGCGGTTAACTCGTATTTTTCTGCTACTTGGTCTATTTCCTCTTTGATTTTTTCTTCTATTTTTCCCTCTTTTTTCTCTTTTTCCTTTCTTAAGGCTGAATCCATAATGATACTTCTTACTGTGGTATACAGATTTAGGTATCTTATTGTAATATAGAAATCTTGGAAATTTAAGGTATCTAAAAATACAACATCATAATCTGTTAGCTTTAATTCTTTGATTTTTTCTAAACATACTTTTAAATTATCTCTTTCTATTAAAATAACAAAATCTTTATTTGGGTAATATTTTTGAGCTCCTTCTAAACTTCCCACTTTTAATAACATGAGTTCATTATTAGGTGCTTTTTTATTGATAATTAAAGTATACTTTTCTTTTTCATTTAACAGAATATTGAATAATTCTTCTTCTCTATTCATCATTTCTCCATAAATTTTTTGGATATATTTTTTCTGTAATTGATTCTTGGATGGCTCTTTGAACATGCTCTTTATCTTCTTTATAAGTAACACCATACCAGTTTGAGGTCGTTTCTATTACTTTTGTTGTTACTTTATTTTGTTTTAAAAGTTTTTGAAGTAGATCAGGAATTAAGTATTCTGCTTTTAATAAGTTTTCTTGATTATCTTTTAGGAATGTGGGAAAGTTTTCTTCAATAAATTTAAAAATGGTTGGTGTAAATAAAAGCATATTCATAGAAACAGTTTGATTTTCTTCGATTTCGAATGAAGGATCGTGATTTAGGGGAGATGCAATAATTTTAGCATTTTTTCGTTCGACATTACTTTCTATTAGGTCTACTAAAAGATTATTTTCAACTTTGCATACTCCTCTTTTTACTGCACCATTTTCTGTTAAAGTATTTTTGATATGGTAGGCTATCATGGCATAATTATTCGAATCATTTTTTATTGTTTTTAAATATTCACTTGCTTTAAAATAGGCATCTCTTCCGTAAAAATCATCAGCATTAATAATTGCAAAGGGTGTATTCACATTATTTTTACAACATAAAATTGCTTGGGCTGTCCCTAAAGGTTTTTCTCTTTCTTTTGGAATTGTATAACCTGTTGGTAGATTATTTAACTCTTGAAAAACATACTCTACTTTTATTTTATCTTCTATTCTATATCCTATTGTTTCTTTAAATACTTCAAAATTTTCTCTTTTTATAATAAATACTATTTTGGTAAATCCTGCTAAAATTGCATCGTAAACAGAATAATCAATAATAAATTCATCATTTGGTCCCATCGTTTCTATTTGTTTTAATCCACCAAAACGATTTCCCATTCCAGCAGCCATAATTACTAAAGTTAACTCTTTTTTCATTTTTTCTCTCTTTCTAATTGGTTACTTTCGCCAATTTTTTATGATTTTTCATTAATTTTTTTATTCCAAATGGATGTTTAAAGGCAACACTTACTAAAGTATTCGTTACTTCTACTACTTTACCTGTTCCGAATGATTCATGATAAACATAATCTCCTACCTGATAATCGATATTTTCCTCTCTAAACATTTCTGTCTTATCTTTCTTTAGAACTGGCATCTCTTCTTTCTGAACATTAGTCTCGATTAAATCCTGATTAATTTCAGCAATAAACCTACTAGTTGGATTGATTTGATCTTTTCCAAATAAAGTCCTTCTACGGGTATTTACTAAATGCAAATCCTTTTTTGCTCTAGTGATTGCTACATAACAAAGTCTTCTTTCTTCTTCTAATTCAGAGTTGTCCATCAAGCTATTGATATGAGGAAATATTCCTTCTTCTAATCCAACAATAAAAACATAATCAAACTCTAATCCTTTTACGGAGTGGATCGTCATTAAATTAATTCTGTTGTCATCGTTTTTATATTCTTCTACATCACTTACTAGACTAATTTCTAATAAAAAATCTTCTAAGGAGATTAGTCCTTCTTTTTCTTCAAAGGCTTTTGTTATAGATTTAAATTCTTCTAAATTTTCTAGTCTTACTTCAGACTCTAGAGAATTTTCTTTTTCTAATTCTTCTTTTATTCCTGTTGTATCTAGTACTTTATCAATTAATTCGGTTAAAGTAATATTTTCAGATACTTTTTTTAATTCTTCTATTGTATTTTTAAAATCTAATTCTTTACCTGATGATATGGCATCATACATACTTACTCCTAAGGAATCGGCTTTTTCTGTGATATTTTGTATCGTTTTTAAACCTATTCCTCTTTTTGGAGTATTAATTACTCTAGTTAGGGAGACATTATCTTTATCATTGTGAATTAATCTTAAGTAAGCGATTAAATCTTTGATTTCTTTTCTATTATAGAAGTAAAAACTTCCTACTACTCGGTATGGTAAATTTTCTTTTAACATTTCTTCTTCTATAATCCGTGACTGTGCATTTGTTCTATATAATATAGCGATATCCTTGTATGCTACTTCTTTATTTGTTAATTCTTTTATTTTTCGTATTGTATATTGAGCTTCATCCCGTTCATTAAAGGCACGATAATATTTAATCTTTTCTCCAAGTTCATTTTCTGTCCATAAGTTTTTGTCTTTTCTTTCTCTATTATGTTTTATCACGTCATTTGCTGCTTTTAGGATATTTCCTGTTGAACGGTAATTTTGTTCTAGAAGAATAGTTTCGGAATCTTGATAGTCTTTTTCAAAGTTTAAAATATTTTTATAATTAGCACCTCTAAAGGAATAAATACTTTGAAAGTCATCTCCTACAACCATGATTTTTCTATATTTGGCACTTAGCATTTTTGTTAGAATATATTGTGCTTCATTTGTATCTTGATATTCATCAATTAAAATGTATTGAAATTTCTCTTGATATTTTTGCAAAATAGATGAATTTTCTTTCAATAATTTGATTGGTAATATTAATAAGTCATCAAAATCCACAGAATTATTTTGTTTTAACTTTTTCTCATACTTTTGATATACTTCTAAGGTAACTTTTTCATATTCACTAGTAGCATATCTTTCATATTTTTCTGGGCTCATCAATTCATTTTTACAACCACTGATTTTATTTCTAATTGCTCGTGGATTATAAATTTTAGGATCGTAATTGCTATCTTTCAATATCTTTTTCACAACAGTTAGTGAATCATCACTATCCATAATAACAAAATTTCGATCATATCCTAAAACTTCACAATTTTCTCTTAATAATCTTAGTCCAAAGCTATGAAAGGTTGATATTTGAATATATTTTGCATAATTTCCTATTAGATTATATACTCTATCTTTCATTTCTTTAGCAGCTTTATTTGTAAATGTAATAGCTAAAATATGATCAGGATCTATATTTTTTTCTTCTATTAGATAAGCAATTTTTGTGGTTAGTACTTTGGTTTTACCACTACCTGCTCCTGCTAGAACTAATAGAGGTCCCTCGTTATATAAAACGGCTTTTTTTTGTTGTTCATTTAAATTATCAATCTTCATATTTCTTTACCTCTAAATTCATTATATCGTATTCTAAATTTTTAGGCAAAGAAAAGTTGGCTTGAAATTAGGGGAGTTTGAGATTAAATTCATTTTAAGTTGTGTTATCAAGAAAGTGTATATTGTCCTTTTCCATAGTTTGTACTGTAATTATTGTTTTGTATATTTCACTCCTCTAAAGAGTATTTTAAATCCTAATTTCTGATTTATTTTTTCAGGATAATATTCATATTCTGTTTGGTAATATGACTTGATTATTTCTAATTCGACTAATCTTTTTACTACAGCTTTAATTAAACTCCCCTTTTTCGATATTTTTTATCTGCTGCTACATTATAGATAAATGAAATATCATCTTTATACATGATTGTTATGGTATCAACAAGCTCTTTATCTATTTGGGCTAAATAATGTTCTATCTTAAATTTTTTCTGTTGATAAAAGCTTCTCTTTATAGTATTAAGGATATTTTCTAATAAATCGTCGTCTGGATTGGCTTCACTACTTTTTTTGGAATCCTTCTGCAACTTTTCTTACATACTCATTTTCTTGGTTGGAATCTATTCTTGTTATTTTTATTTGATGGTCGTATTCTACTGGGAATTTTTTTAATTATCTAAAATTAACCATATACTATTATTTGTTATCATTAATCCCTTTTCATTAAAGTCTAAGTTATTTAATAATTCCTCTTGTCGAATAAAGGCAGATGCTTTTCTTCCATTTTTATTCATTATTTTTTTATTTGCCTATAATCATAGTTAAATTCTTCCTCTGCTTTAGTTTTAATGTTAATTGCTACACTTAAACAATCTTCGTTGTATTCTTTTTCTAATAATATGGTGTATCTATCTTGATCAATTCTTTTGGAATTGGGGTATAGTAACCGTTGTTCTTCAAAATTAAAATCTTCTATTTTTTCTAAATTGGATATGTATTTCTGCCTTATTTTTCTTTTTATTTTGAATTTTTTCCTAGTTTTATTGTAGCAAATGGTTAATGAAAAATCTTTAGTTTAGATATATATTGATCATATTTTATTTTGAATTTTACAAAAAAGAGAAATATTTTCTCTATTTCTCTTAGTTATAATTTGAAAATTATTTACTAACTTTTTTATTTTAGCTTGTACTTTTATATAATCTCATCAATTCTGATAGTCCACTTTCTGGTTGGGACTGTTTGTTTTTTTGGGTCAACCTTTCTTCTTCTGTTTTTTCTTTGTTTATCGTGTGTTTCTGATTATTTAAGATTGTTTTTACCCCTTTTTCTTTTTCTTCTTTTAATAGGGAAACTAATAATTTATAATCATCTAAAGTCAACATTTGTTCATAAATAGCTGTATTTTCCATTTGTTTTGGTAATTGATAAACAATTCTTGTTTTAGACATTTCTCTTTTTACTAGATATGGTGCTCTTACTTCTTTAATGTTTTTTGGAAGATTAATTGTTACAGTTCCTTCTTTTTCTACTTTTTGGACTTGTTCTATTGCAAGTAATTGGTTATCATAGATTTTTTGTCCTTTTTTGCTTTCAAGATAAGTATAAATTATTTTGTAAAGGATAAGAAAGATCATCCATATTATAAAAATATTACTGCTTAATTCAATTAAAGCATGAATATCGTGATTAGCATATAGTGCTTTTTGATTAAAGACGTCTATCTTTTTTGTTGTAATGATTCCAAGGATTAAAAGTAAGATGTAATGAATTATAGAAAATATTGTTGCATTGATTATTTTTATTATAGTTTTAGTAGATGATTTAAACATACTGATCCACATGATGATATTTGTGATGAGGATTGCTGTTAAATAAACGGCAATATTGGGAAAGTAAAAAACAATAAATAAATGATTCATCATATAGTCTATCATTGTTTTTAATGAAGTCGCATATTTAATTAAAATTATTATCATTAAAATAGCATATAGGCTTCCATAAACTTTTTTACTTTCTTTGGCATTATTTTTATTTGTTGTTATAAATAGAAAGCTGATAATTAGTAAAAAAATTATAATAATTGGATAAACGATATTTGATTTGGTAATATCAAAGACAACTTTAAATTTTTCTATTAGAGATAATTCATTCATCATTTTTTATTCCCCCCTTCTATAAATTTTCTATTTTTTCTAAATAAGCAATATAAACTGTCTGTGATGTATCATCATTGTTTGTGCAGGTTACTAATGTTAATGTTGTTTTATTATAATCTCTATATATAGCGATAGTTCCTGTTTTTTTCTGCTTATAAATATCTGCTATTTTATAGGTATATTTTTTATTTTTATAAGTAACATAAATCTCATTACCTTGTTCTAATTGATATAAATCATTAAAGAAAGCTTTCCAGCCAGTTCCTGAATGTGCGGCAATAATGAAGTTACCTTTTTCTTTATCAGGATAGGTAGATTGTTCTACTATAAAGATATTTTTTTCCACATCATTATCACTTGATTTTTTACTAACAAACCCTTTTTTTAACTTTATTTTTGGTATCTCTAAATAGCCTATGTAATCATTTGTGATGATTTCCTTTTTCTCCTCTTGTTCTTGTATTTTTTCTTCTTTTTGTTGTTTTTTATTTTCTTTCTTTTCTGTCTTTGAATGATCTTCATAAAAGATGTTATTCATTTGTTCATAGGCTAATATTTTTTTAGATTTAGTATAATTATAAGAAAAAATGAAGAGTCCTAATAAAATGACAATACTTGATATCATGGCAATCGTATTAGAACTTACTTCATGTTTCTTTTTATTTATTAATTTGTTTTTTCTTAGCATTGTAGATTACAAATGAGATACCTGATACCATTATGATTGTACCTAGTATATACATTATTGTGCTATTAGAGTTTGTATCTGGAACATATATTTCTTTATAATTTTCAAATATGACTGTGTGATTTCTGTTATCATCATCAATCGTAAATTGATATGTTTTTTCGCTTAAGATATATCCTTCGGGAGCACTTTTTTCTGATACTTCGTATTCTCCATTACTTAAGTCTTCAATAATATAAGATTCTTCACTTGTTGTAAATTCTGCAACAATATTTCCAGCTTTGTCTTTTACTACAAGAACTGCCCCTGCTAAGGCTTTTTTTGTTTCTGCATCAATTTTATTAATTGTTACTTTTGATGGTGAGATTGTCAAAGATAGATCTTGTTCTTTTTTTATTGTTGTTGGATAAAGAACTGCAGTTAATATTCTTTGCTCTACATCATTTTCTGGATTATACTTGTATACTTTATTTATTGTTGTTGTTCCACTAATTTTTATCTTAATATCACTTTTTTTAATTTTTTGATCAGTTTGTTTGACATAAACTTTAAATGTTTCTCCTTTTTGGAAAGTTGTTTTCTTATTTCCTTTTCCATCTGCTATATAACTTCCTTCAGGTGCGGTTGTTAATGAAACTGTATAACTTTCTAAATCTGTTAAATTTACTTTTATCTCGTCTGAAATATAATATTTTTTATCTGTTGAGATCGTTAATTTTCTATTTGTGATTGTTGCTGATAGACTTGGATTTTTGTATCCTTTATTTTTAACTATTTTGGCATTATCTACTAGCTTTTTTATGGTTGGTCTTAAATTTTGTGGATCACTATCTGTTGTTTTAAATTCATTAGTTAAGTTTGTTGATCCTGTTGTTTCATCTAAATACCACCAAATTGCTACTTGTGTAATATAATAATCTTTTGCTTTATCTCCTGTTATGGTTTTATGTGGATAACCATTTTCAATTAAATAGGCCATTCCTGCATCCATTTCACCTGCTAATGTTCCAATAGCATGATCTGGAGTTAACTTATTGTAATCTAAACAGTATGCAACACTACCATCATTTAATGATTTTGTTCCAAAGTTTACTTTTTCTCCAATATATCCTTTGACAGCTGGTGTTGATGTCACATTAATTTTATTTGGCACTTCAGCAAAGGCATTACTCATTGTTGTAAAAAATGATGTAATTGTAATTAGTAATACTAACATTGTTTTTGTTATTTTATTATTTTTCATTCTATTATCCCCCTATCGAATTTAATGTCTCTTATTATAGCATATTTCTTTTTATTTGGCAAGTAGTAATGCCTTTATATCACATCTTTATTCTTTTGCATATAATACTTTGAAATAGAAAGGAGGACTATTTTGAAAAAAATTATTTTATATGTAGTTAGTATTATTATTTTATTATTAGCTATTTGTGCTATATTCTTTAATTTTAATGATCAAAAAAAGGATAAAAAGGAAAAATTAAAAAAGATTACTGTAGCTGAGGTTGCACATACAATTTTTTATGCACCTCAATATGTTGCTATTGAAAAAGGATTTTTTAGGGACGAGGGAATTGATATTAATTTGAGTTTAACACCTGGAGCTGATAAAGTTACTGCTGCTGTTTTAGCAGGAGATGCTGATATTGGTTTTTCTGGAAGTGAAGCAACTATTTATATTTATAATAGCGGGGAAAAAGATTATTTAAAAACATTCGCTCAACTTACTCAAAAAGATGGTAATTTTATTGTTTCTAGAAAGAAAATTGATAATTTTAAACTGGAAGATCTAAAGGGGAAAACAATTATTGGTGGTCGTGCTGGAGGTATGCCTGAAATGACTCTTGAATGGGCAATTCGTGAAGCTGGTCTTAATCCAAAAAAAGATGTTAATATTGATACTTCTGTTAGTTTTGCTGCTATGAGTAGTGCATTTATTGGTGGTACTGGTGACTTTGTATGTCTATTTGAACAAAGTGCGCGAAAATGAAGTCGCCAAGTGAAAAATTATATGTCTAACTTATAGACAAAAATAACAATTCACTTGATAATTGACCTTATATCTTTTAGTTCCTTGTGTGTCATATCCTCTTTTAAATTCATAACTACTTCTTAAAATAGGTTGTAGTTTTTTTGTTTCGTCATTCTCCTTGTAAGATAAAAATATATTTAATTCCATATTGTTTTTATCATTACATATTTTAGATACAACAATACGCTCTAGTAAAGAACTAATTATTTTATCTATTGTAGATTTAGAATTAACTTTTTGTTTTAAGATTTCAGCAAGTTCTTTAGTTTTATCTGTTGTTCCTTTTAGTTCATCTTTTTGACTTTTTAACTTATTAAGTTCATTATCAAGAACTTTAATTTTTTCATTAAAAGAACTATTCCTTTCATAAAATTCAGTATTTGATAAACTACCTTGTAAACTAAGTTCTAATAATTTATCTTTTTTAGCATAAAGATTATTTATTTCTTTTTCTCTCAAACTTATTTCTTCATCTATACCAGTATCAATTTCTAAATGTTTGTAATAATTCATAAGAGTTTCAACTACTTGGTTAGAATCAATTTGAAGTTTAGAAATTAAATCTTTAAAAATTGAATCTAGTTCAGATTCTCTAATATTTGGTGAATCACAATTAGATTTACCATTTTTTAAATATTCGGAACAAACCCAAGTAATATCTTTTTTATTTTTTCTAAATTCTCTTCTATGAAAAACTGTATTGTGTTCAGCACAAAATATTTTAGCACTATATAAGTATCTATTTTTATAAATACTTTTATCCTCTTTTCGTTCGCTAAATGCTTTTTTTCTTGTTATTAAACGATTATTAGCTCTATCCCATAAATCCTCATCAATTATTGGTGGTATTCTTGTTTTATCCTCATAAATAACCCAATCATCTTTTTCAAAGTATTTTATCTTTTTAGTCATATAATCTACTATTTCAGATTTTCTTGCACAATAATATCCTTTATATTTAGGATTTTCAATCATCCGTGAAATTGTAGATATACACCATTTCTTACCTTGACAAGTTTTTAATCCTTCGCTATTTAAAGTTTTAACTATTTTAGAAAGTGTTAATTCTTCAACTGTATATAGTTCATAAATTCTTCTAACAACTTTTGCTTCTTCCTCTATAATATTTAATACTCCAGTATCTTTATCTTTTTTATAACCATAAAGTAAATCATTCCCTAATATTTCTCCGCGTTCTATTGCACGATTCATACCAAATTTAACACGTTCTGATAATCTTCTTATTTCATCTTGTGCCATGGAAGCCATAATAGTAAGTCTTAGTTCTGAATCAGGTAGGGCAGTATTAATATTATCATTTACAAATAAAACAGCCACTCCATACGATAAAAGTTCTCTTGTATATTTAATACTATCAAGAGTATTTCTTGAAAATCTAGAAATTTCTTTGGTAACTATTAAATCAAATTTACCACCTCTAGCATCTTCAATCATTTTCATAAAGTTATCTCTTTTAACATCACTTGTACCAGTTATTCCATCATCTACATAACCAGGTGTATAAGTCCAATTTGGATTTTCTTTTATATATTGTTCAAAATGTTCCACTTGATTTTGAAGAGATTTTTTTTGTTCTAAATGATCTGTTGATACTCTTGCATAATCTGTTACTCTTAATTTTATACTTGTAAGTGGCATTCCCATATTTAACTGCTTTCGAACAGTATATAAATCCAACTCTTCTTCTCCTTTCTAATAGCATTATACCATATTATTTTCATGTATTAGCATTTGCACCACTTACATTACAAATTTTTAATTCTTTTAAAATATTTTCTTCTGTATATTTAAACATTTTATATGAAATTTTATTTTCATCAAATAACTCTTTATTTAAGGAAAGAGCCACTTCTAAAAGTATTTCTTTATTCTTATATTTTACTTCTTTACTTCTCATAATATCATTAGAATCCATAACTCATCTCCTTTATTTAAAACTATGAGAAAAATTGTAAAATAATACTTTAAGAAAAAGCAGAAGCTATTTATTTAGTTTCTGCTTAGTTTCTTTTACACGTTTAACTGTTAATGTATTTTCAATTGTCTTAATTAGCTTTCTTATTTCATTATGAAGAAGAGTATTATTATCTTTAATCATGTGTATATCTCCTTCACTTAACATAATTTTTTTAGTTAACTGTGATTGCTCATATTGTATTCTATTAACAACACTAATATAATCACTCATTATTTTAATTATTTCATTTTTACCTTCTATATCTTCTTTATATAAAGATTCATAAATACAAGCACTTCTAACATAGGTAGCAAGATGTGGACCAAATCCATATTCAACTGCTTTTTCTGTAATTATTCTTCTTTCTTCATCATTTAACATGATATTTATTTTCTTTCTTCTATCAACTTTAGTCATTTTTATTCTCCTTTTCATTTAGTATTTTTTTATAATTTAACAACTCTTTAAGGTATGATTTTCTATAATAGTTTTGATCTAACCATTTTACTCCAGTAGGAGTAATATATAATTTTCCATCTTTATAGCATTTACAATCAATTTTTCTATTCATTCTTTCAATTGCCTTTAAAATAGAGCTATTACTTTTATCAAAGTATTCTTGTAGTTCTTTTACATTTAGATATGGATAATTTTTCTCGTAATGAGAAATACCTAATTCATTTTCTAAATCTTTAATTTTTTCATTTAAAAAATGGATTTCTCTGTCTAAGAAAAATCCATCTTTATTAAAATATACATCTTTTAACCAATCAACAAATTCTAAATTAAATAAAACAATTAAATCAGTTGGCCCTAATTTATACCAAATCCAATTTTCAAAATAATGATATTTTTCCATTACTTTAATAGCATGATTTAATTGTTTCCTTGATACACCTAAATTTCTTTCTACATCATTTCTATACATCCATTTGTTTTTCAGATTATCATCTCCATCTTATGACACATAGTATAATTTCAAACTATCAAGCATGGTGCTATCACACCCTTTTCTTGTTAGGGAGAAATCCCTAAGACCCATTATAGTCTCCGACAGTTTAAATATATTTCATTCATATTTCACGCTCCTTTCTGATAGAATAATTAAAAAAGAACGCAAAAAAGAGAGATAAAATCTCTCCAAACTCAGTCCTTCTTCTAATTATCCTATATTACCATTTTAGCACATTTTTTAGGACATGCAACGGACATTTTTAGTAATTGCTTACTTTCAAAATTAGGTTCTTCATTATTTACTAAGTTTGCATAAGTTTCTAATGTCATATCTCCTTCATTCAAATCAGTAACCAAGCATCCACAATAGCAATAAATCATTTTTGTAATATTAATTGTAAACGGCATTACATTATGAACTTGCTCTATTTCTTGTTCTGCCATATACCTTCCATAATAATACATAGGGCTTATATTTGTTCTTTTTTCTTTATTCAATGAATTATCAGAAACATCAACATCAAAAAACCTAAATCCTTTAGCACCATGAAATCTTTCCATATATAATAAAGGATCTCTATTCGTGACAATATGCGAATAAGTAAAATCCTCTTGAGTACCCCTATCTGGGTTATAATTATAAAACACTTCTATATAATGTTTTATTTCTTTCTCGTTTGACATTTTTCTCCCTCCCATAAATAAAATACCACTTATATAGGCGGTATTTGGTCTGTACTAAAATTTTATATTTATTTTTTTAGGATTAAATGTTGAATCTAGGATTTTACACTCCAAAATTCTTTTAATATGAAATTGTCTCATATCGTCTTTTTCTTCCCAATAAGATGAACACCACCATTCGTTTTGAAAAAGATACATTCCCAGTGGATAGATAGTCCTAACCGATTCTCCGTGTTGTAAATTAGTGTACTTAATTTTTACTTTATAATTATATTTTATTGCTTTATTTAGAGCATTATATACTTTTAACTCTTCTTCTGTGTTTATAAACGAAGTATTGTTATTTTCCAATTCTAATAAGTTTTTTGTTATTTTATTTTCAATATTTTTCAAACTAGACTTTAATTTATTATTAGTAGTATTTTTAATAACTTGTTTTATTATATTTATATCATTATTATCTATTAAAAGAGGAGGAATAGTAATATTTTTTCTTAAAATATAACCACCATAGGGACCTCGTATTGTATCTACAAAAATTCCAGCTTCTTCTAAAAATAATTTATATTCTCTAATTACTCTTTCTGATACCTCTAAAGCTGATGATAATTCTTTAACACTATATTTTCTACCAGTATTTAGTAATTCAAGCATTACTAGTAAATTTGAAAATTTAGCCATAATATCACCTTAATTCTTCTACTTCTTTGTTTAATACATCAAGATAATCTTGTTCTGCAGTTGTTAAGTGAGTCCGAATATATTTATCATATTCTTCATGAGCTTTCTTCAATGCTTCTTCATGTGACATTTTCCCATTATCTTTTAAAATATCTTTTCTTGTCATCTTTAAAAATGTATCTAACTCATTAACCCAATCTTTCATTGTCATAGGATGTCTATCTAGTGCATTAATTTCTGCAACATCTAAATAAGCAGACACCATTCTGTTTAAAGTATTAAGTTCTTCTTCTGTTAAATAGTTTTTTGCAATTTCAGTTTCACTTTTTGTTGGATAAGCACCTTTAAAATTAGTGAGCCCTAAATTTTCTTTATTAGAATCAACTCGTGTAAATATTACCTCGGCTGCTGTGTTGCCATGGGTAGCATAATGCATTTTATTCTGCACGGTTTTGAAAAAATCTATTGATAGTTTATCTTTTGGATTGTAATCAATTGAAGTTGCATAAATATCTAATACTTTTCTCCAAAATATTTTTTCTGAAGATCTAATATCACGTATTCTATCAAGTAATTCTTCAAAGTATGGATTTTCTCCATTATTTTTTAATCTTTCATCATTTAAGGAAAAACCTTTAATCATATATTCTTTTAAAACTTTTGTCGCCCAAATTCTAAATTCAGTTGCCTTTTTAGAGTTAATTCTATATCCAACAGCTATAATTGCATCTAAATTATAGTGCAAAACATTATAGTTTTTACCATCACTAGCAGTTGTCAAGAAATCTTTGACAACTGAATCTTTATTAAGTTCTTCTTCCTTAAATATATTATTTAAATGATAACTAATATTTTGTTTCGTTGTATCATAAAGATTAGCCATTACATCTTGACTCATCCATATATCTTCATTTTGTATATTAACATCTACTTTTACATTACCATCTTTTGATATATATATAAGCATATTATTTTTCATTGAATCACCGCCATTCGTTTATAAACAAACTACTATAGATTGCTGAATTTACTTAATTTATACTCTTTGTAAAATGAATGTTTTTTTAATTTTCTTAGTTCTATAAGCTCAACTTCGCGTAGTATATAAGAAGTTTTTTGTTTTGTGTCCTCATCTACATAACCACAATGGGTTAAAATTTCTATACTTTCACAATCTCTATGATTTACAACAAAATTAACTATAGTCTCCCATTTTGCATCATCTCCATAAAAATTAAAACTAAAAATATCAGGAGTTTTAATATTGACATTCTTAACTTCTTCTCTAAAATCGGAATCAGTAGTTCTCAATGGTAATTTATATTCTAAAGCTAAATTTATTAAAGCTTTTCTAACAGATGGATTTAGATGAATAAAATGATGATAATCCAAGTGATCAATTTGCACACCATAAGATAATAATTTATCAATTTGTGCTTTTATTTCTTTATACGCATCCTCATATAAAATTTTTACTTCTTCATTCTCAACTTTTCTATGCTTATGAAAAATACCATTCTCATCCACTAAAGAATTAACATTATTGGAAATAGGTGATCCTTGTGTTAAATTAATATGGAGCCCTAAACCAAGATTAGTATTTTCCTTCCATTTTAAAATAGCATCTTCTGCATATGGCATATTTATCATAATAGTAGTGGAACTAATAAGTCCTTCATTATAAGCCTCTATTATGCCTTCATTAATACTTTTTGACAATCCATAATCATCAGCATTTATAATTAACTTCATAAAAAATCATCTCCTTTAATACATTTATATTACTAATTATTCTTTAATTTACTTCATCAACTTAATACTATCAATAATTAATTTTGACATTTGTTTTTCATGGAATTTATAATCATGAGTTGAATTTGGTATAACATGAAATTGAAATTTAGCATTTTTAAATCTCTCCTTTAATCTGTTTTCAACATAAGACATCTCCCAACCTTTGTAGACATGTTCACTACTTCCAGCAATTATTGAAATAAATCCCTTATAGTTAAGTGATTTGGTAATATCTCTATTCTCCTCTAATTTAAATAAATCTGCTTTACTTCCAATAGCCATTGTTGTGGCAACTTTTAATGCTGCAAATTCATCTGTTACCATTTCATATGGTTTACCTTCTTGAACTAATTCTTTACTTTTGCTAACTAGCTCATTGTATTTTTCTTTAACTCTATATCTAAATCTACTAACCATATCAACTGGACTTAATAAGATTGCTTTATTAATATCTCCAATTTGTTCCAAATAATATTGAACTTTTAAAGTCCCTAAACTTTGTCCTAATAAAATAATATCCTCATATTTCATCTCTTTAGCATAGTTAACTGCAGCTGCAATATCATAAATTGAATCATCAAAATTTTCATAAATGTTTCCAGCTTTTATCGTTTCAGTAATTCCTTTATTTTTACGATGAAGACGGAAAAATTGTTCTGATCCACGATTGTTAGAAATCATAAAGTCATATCCATAATAATTAAATTCTTCAAACATTTCTTCATAATAATCTGATTTAAAGAAATTGCCACCACTTCCATGAATAAATATGATAATAGATTTTGTCTTTTTATCAGAATGTTGAATCAATCCAGGTAAAAAGCAACCATCTTCTGTGTTTAAAATAATAAATTCTTTTTTACGATATTCTTTGTTAGTATTAACACCTTTAATAATCTTTGATAATTCACCAAAGATATTAATATAAGCTGGTGTATTCTTGAAAACAACTTCTTCGCTATCTGTTAGCATAAGTTCTTGTAATTCATAGAAATCAAACCATTTTTTATCTGTTGCAAGATAAGTATTCAATTTAATATCTTTGTCTGTTATATTTGTCTTAATATAATAAAAATAAGTAAATCTCTGTTCGCGTTCTTCATTTCTTTTTAGCATTGTTAGATATCTAATATTATTAGGGTTAATTTCATAACCTATTTCCTCTATAGCTTTTTGTAATAAGGCATCTACTAATGATTGATTTGTTCCAACATGATTGGCTATCATTCCCCATTTTCCGTTATTATAATGAACATTTTTGCTACGTTTTTGTAACAAAATTTTACCATCTTCATTAATTATAAATATTGCAACTTCTTGATGCCATAAATGATTTTCATGAACTTGCTTTTTTGTTGCCTCTATATCTGTGATATTACCATTTTCGTCTAAAACTTTTAATAACATTTTATCTTTTTCTTGATAAGATTCATAGTGAACTACATTCATTGTTAATCACCTCTATATAAATTATACTAAAAAAGTCCTAGTTTTCCTAGAACTCAGCAGTATTTTATATGGAAATTTATTTTGAACAATATTAGTGACTTCTTATACTTGCACTAAGAGAACCTAATGCTTTAGATATAGAAAAACAAGGTTATGGATATGTAGTGGCTAGCCTTGGTGAACTTGGTGGAGTTGTACCTTATACTTCATATTCTGCTAGAAGTAGTTACTTAAAGGAAAATAGTGATGTAATAGAGCATTTTACAAAAGCAATTCAAAGAGGATTAGATTTCGTTCATCATAATGATGCTAAAACTGTTGCCAAAGTAATTTTAAAACAGTTTCCAGATACTTCTTTAAATGATTTAGAAGAAGTTGTTAAACGATATAAAAAAATAGATGCTTGGCCTAAAACAACTGAATTTACTAAAGAGTCTTTTCAACATATGCAAGAAATTATGATTAAAGCTGAACAACTTGAAAAAATTGTTCGTTTTGAAGATTTGATTTATGAAAAATAAATTATTAGAAGTTAAAAATTTGGGAAAGACTTATCATGAAGTTAAAGATAGTATTGTTGCGATTCGTAATGTTAGCTTTGATGTTTATGACAAAGAATTTATTGCAATAGTTGGCCCATCTGGTTGTGGAAAGTCAACTATTCTTTCCATTTTAGCAGGGACTGACTATAAATCTAGTGGAGATGTTCGTTATAATATGGAAAATATTAGACTAGCTTATATGCTTCAAAGAGATTCTTTATTTCCTTGGAGAACAATTCTTGATAATTGTTTAATTGGACTTGAGATCACCAATACTTTAACAAAAGAGAATAAAAACTATGTTTTACAATTATTAGAAACTTATGGTCTTCATGACTTTATTTATAAATATCCTGATAGTTTATCTGGCGGAATGAGACAAAGAGTTGCCTTAATTAGAACACTTGCTTTAAAACCTGATATCCTACTTTTAGATGAGGCAATGTCTGCACTCGATTATCAATCTCGTCTTGCAATTAGTGATGATATTTATAGAATTATTAAAAATGAAGGAAAAACTGCTATTATGGTAACTCATGATATTAGTGAGGCGATTAGTATGGCCGATCGGGTTATTGTATTAACAAAAAGACCTGCTACGATTAAAAATATTTATGAAATTAAGTTAACTAATAAATCTACTCCTATTCATAATAGAAAGTGTATCGAGTTTAGTGATTATTATGATCAGATTTGGAGGGATTTAGATGTCCATATCTAGTGAAAGAGAACAGTTCTTAAAGAAAATCAAAAAAAACAAAAGGTTTATTTTTATTAACCGTTTATTAATTATTATTATGTTTTTGATCTGTTGGGAATTACTTGCAAAATTTAGATTAATTAACACATTTTTGTCCTCTTGTCCAAGTCAAGTATTTTATACTATTATTGGTCTTTTAAAAGATGGTAGTTTATTTTATCATATTGGTATCACTATGTATGAAGTTTTAGTCAGTTTTATTATTGCAACTATTGTTGGTATTGCTATTGCTACTATTTTATGGGGGAACAAAACTTTAGCTAAGATAGTTGATCCTTATCTCACTATTTTAAATTCTTTACCAAAAGTTGCACTTGGTCCACTAATTATTATTTGGGTTGGTGCTAGTATCAATTCTATTATTTTTATGGCTTTACTTATTAGCACGTTTATTACAATTATTAATATATATAATGGTTTTATTGCTACAGATAGCAATTATATTATTTTACTAAAAAGCCTTAAGGCTAATAAAAGTCAAATATTTCTTAAGGTTGTTTTTCCTAGTAATTTAGTTACTATTATTAATGCTTTAAAGATTAATATTTCTATGTCTTTAATCGGGAGCTAAGACATATGTAGAGAAAACGCATGTATTTTTTATGCTAGTTTTCACTAACATTCCAATAAATTTTTAGTGTTTTCCCATCTACAACTATTTTATCTAGCAGTTGTTCTACGACATTTCTTTTTTCTTTAAATTCCATGTCAGCCCAAACACTTTCTAGATTTTTAATTTTATCATAAGTTTTTGTTGCTCTTTCTTTTTCTTTTATATCTTCAAGCTCTTTCATTATATTAGACTTTTCTCTTGTTAATTTAGCAAGTTCTTTTTTTATTTCATCATTTGCTATATTATCTGAAAGTAATTGAATCAAGTTTTCAATTTTTTTCTGTGTCTTATCAAGTCTTAGGTTAAGCTCATCAACAAGATTTGTTTTAGATAAATCAAAGGTATCTCTAAATAATTCTTCATTTAAAGACATGGCAAATAATTGTTCTAAGAAGTTATCCTCAATTTCAAAACTATCAAGTCTTATATTATTACAATTCGGATCTTTGATTAGTTTAGGTTTACTCTTTTGTTGAGAATAACAATAACAAATTATTCTTTGTCCCCATTTTTGATAACGGTACTTTGCTCCACAATTACCACAATATATTTTACCTGATAATAAGTAATGACTTGCATGTTGATTTCTGCTTCTTTGTTTTTCTACCTCCTGTAATTGCTTATATTCTTCTTCACTAATTATGGCTTCATGTTTACCATCATAAAGTTCACCTTTAAATGGAATCTTTCCTAAATTAGTTTTAGAACTTAATATACCTTGAATCCACGATTCATCATATCCCGTTACTTTAGAAAGTTCATTATAACTATATCCTTGAAGTCTTAATGTTTTCATTAAATCAAAGATGACTTTTCTTTCTTCATTAACAATAAGCATACCAGCTTCTTTGTCGTAATCATAAGCAAAAGGTGTTTTTCCTCCACCTCGCCAATAACCATTTTCAGCCCGCTTTTTAAGACCAATTCTAGTACGTTCTAAAATAGTTTCTCTTTCTAATTGAGCAAATACTGAAAGAATTCCAATCATTGCTTTGCCAAATGGAGTAGTCGTATCAAAGCTTTCTCTAACAGAGATAAAACCAACTTCATTATTATTAAATACTTCTTCAATTAAATATAAAGTATCTTTTTGACTACGAGATAATCTATCTAGTTTGAAAACTAAAACTGTATCAATTTTTCCATCTTCACAGTCTTTTATTAATTTCTGAATGGCAGGTCTTTCTAAGTTCTTACCACTAAATCCTGGATCAGCATATAATTCATAATCAGACCATCCTTGACTCTTTAAATAACCTTCTAATGATTCTATTTGGGCTTCTATTGAATACCCATCGACTTGAGCATCTGTTGATACACGAACATAAAGAGCTTTAATTTTTTTTACTTCTGCTTTTATATCGCTAATAGTTTTTCCTCCTTCTTTTATAAAAGCATTTTTTGTAAAAAAACTTGCAACTACATAATACCATTTTTATACAAAAAATGAAATACTTATAGATTATTACACTTCTTTTAAATACTTCTTTAATAATGTATATATTAATGATTGATTTAAAATTATTTTTTTAGGTTCAATTTTATTTTCATTCTTATCATAATTCTCAACAGTTAAATGCATATAAACAGCTCCCTCTTTAAATTATATTTTTAAGACACAAGACTGATTACATTAAAAAAAGACTAATTAGAAATTCTACTTTCTAACGGGTCTTTATAATCCTCTAAATACTGGGTGTGCTTCGTTCTAAAATACTTTTCATTTAACCATTTAACACCAATAGCAGAAACATAGACTTTTCCATACTTAATAAATTTAAGTGGATAAGGAAAATGTTTCTGCATTCTATTGGTTGCTACCCCTATGGCATTTTTTGTTTTATTAAAATGAATTCTTAAATATTTTAAAGGTAAATCACAGTATTCCATTTGTTCATGTGGAATTTCCAAATAATCTTCTAGCACTTCAATATACCTTTCAAGAAATTTAATTTTTAAATCTTTTGGATTGCCTTTTTTAAATTCTACTTCTATAAACCAAATTAGGCATTCTACGGATACAGAAGTAATGGTAGATTCATCTACTGTAGACTTTCGATAACGAAATGCATTATACCATTTAGAACTCCGTTTTATTTTTTTTTAAATTTCAAAATGTTCTTGATATGAAAACGAAAGTCTCTTGCAAAGAAACCAGTAAGGATCAACATACAATTTTCCTATAAAAAATACCTCCTTTCTTTAAATTTTTGGGTTACTGAAATTAGTCTTTTTTACTACTTAAACTATCAAGCATGGTGTCTACACACCCAATACTCGTTAGGGCATATCCCTAAGACCCTCGATTAGTCTCCGACGGATTAGAGATTTTTTCAAAATTTATTATTAAATCTTCAAAAATAGCCAATATTATTACTAATTTTTACGAAAATCATTTCTTATAACTTCATTTTTATTTATAAAATTCACACTCCTTTCTTTTTAAAAACATAAAAAATGGCATGAAAAAAGAGAGATAATATATCTCCCTAAAGTCCAATTTTATATTTTTAATCTACTTATATCAGTTCATATAGAACTAGATATTAAAATAATTATAGAGGATAATATAGAAGATTTAGGCAAAAATTTATAACTAAAAATGCTTATTTTTACAAAATAAAAAGCCTACAAAAATTGTAAGTTTTATATCATCTTCTAATTGTCCTATATTACTATAATAGCACATTTTTTTAGGACACGCAATGGCCTCTTTTTTAAAATTCTAATACTAAAATGGTATCAATCCTTTATAAATAAAGGTAAAAATAGACAAAAAAATTTTTTCAAAATTTTTATATAAATCACTTTTTAGATAAAATATTATTAAATGATTTATACATTATAAAAGAGAGAAATCTTGTTAAACTTTCTCTCTCATTATAATTTATCTATATTACCATAATAACACATTTTGAGCGGAAGGTAAACGGAAAATCAAAAATTTATGGCTGTAGAGTTACAATTGATGTGGCACCTTGAGAATATACAAAAAGCGATAGATACC